>CALCIC010000442.1 GCA_937907405.1 uncultured Isosphaeraceae bacterium
CCCGCCAGCCGGGTCCATCCCGACGCGACCCAGACCAAGCACCCGGTCTGCATGGTCCCTCAGGGCTTCGCCGCGCGTCACGACCTGCGGCGGGTCTTCCCCAGGTTCGCGCTCGAGCCGTGGAAGTCGGAGGACGACGCGCTGGGCGACGGCCCCTCGGACCTCTTGATCCACCGCGAGGACCCGACCGGCGCCCAGCCCGCCAACCTGGTCTTGCTCGATACGCCGGACGTCGACGGCGCGATGCCGATCAACTGGGACCGCGCCCGATTGATCGCCCACGCGGCCGACGTCCTGGTCGCCGTGTTGACCCAGCAGAAGTTCAACGACGCGGCCGTCCGCCGGTTCTTCCGCGAGGCCGCCGAGGCCGACAAGACGATCCTGGCCGTCTTCAACATGGTTGAATGGCCCGAGGACCGCGAGCACTGCGACCGCTGGTTGGAGACCTTCTGCAAAGGGGTCGGCGCGATCCCGTCGCACGTCTACGCCGTCCCCCGCGACCGCGCCGCGGTCCGAGACAACCGGCTCGTGTTCCACCCCTTGACCGAGGGGTCGACCGACCCCCGCGCCGACCTGGCCGACTTGCGGTTCGCCGAGATCAAGATCCGATCGCTCCGCGGCGCCCTGCGGCAGATGCTCGACCCGGTCGACGGCCTGCCCGCGTTCCTCCGCCAGCTTCAGGCCAGGGCCGACGAGAACCGCGAGGCGAGGACGGTCATCCATCAGAAGGTGCAGGTCGAGATCGAGGCCCCCGAGCTGCCCGGCCACATCGTCAGCGACGTGATCTGGCAATGGCTGGAACCCCGCCGCACCTGGTTCGACCGCAAGGTCCACGACGTCTACGGCAGGATCGGCAAGGCCGTCGTCCGGATCTTGCCGGGCCGTCGCGAGCCGGCCGAGGAAGAGGCCGCGTTCATCGAGGCCGAGAAGACCCAGTGGACCCGCGCCCTTGAGAACGTCTACCACGAATTGGAGATGGTCCATCAGGTGGGGACCCCCGCGCTCCGCCAGGAGCTGCAACCCCTGATCGCCGGCGACCAGCGGCGCCGGGCGTTCGAGGAGCTCCACCAGCGCCTGGAAGCCACCCCGCTGGCGACCGACGCCTACCGCCGCGCGATCGCGTCGCGGCTGGAGCGGTTCGAGGCCGAGCACCCCAAGATGATGCGGGCGATCGAGTGGGGGCTGGTGGCCACGGCCGTGATCCGGCCGGCGATCACGATCGGGATGTTCGGCGCGGCCGACGTCGCGGCCCACGGCGTGCTCCAGCTCGGCACCCATTCGATCGGCCAGATCTTCTTCGACGTCGCCGCGGGATCGGCCATGACGGCCGGCGGCGAGGGCGCCTTCGCCAAGCTCGGCGGGCCCGCCCAGAAGCTGATCGCCGACCTCTTCGCCGAGTTCTACCGCGAGCGCGCCGAGTTGCTGGCCGGGGTCCTCGACGACTGCGTCGTCGGCCGCCGCCTCGACCGCATCGAGCGGCTGGCGGCGATCACCGAGACCGACGACTTCAAGACCGTCTACCGGATCGCCGGCGAACTCTCCCGCGAGCTGGCCGCCTGGGACGAGGGGGCGGCGGCGGATCTGAATTCGACCCCCCACGCGTCGGTCCCCGCAGGGACCTGACCCGGCGCCGGAATCCCGCCGCCTTCGAACGACGAGGAGACGCACTTGGCCGACCGCTTCACCAAGGCCGACTGGGAACGCGAGCACCTGCTGGCGGGCTTCGACCGGCTCCACGACAAGCTGATCGAATGGGCCCGGCAGGCCCCCGCGTGGCCCCCGTTCGACGAGGCGAAGGGGCTGATCGCCCGGCTCGACCCCAAGCTCCGCGTCCCCGAGATCGATCTCGACCGCGCCCTGGTCGTCGGCTTTCTGGGAGGCTCCGGCACGGGCAAGAGCACGCTTTACAACGCCCTGCTCGGCCGCCGGGTCAGCCGGGCGGGCAAGGAGCACCGGCCGATGACCCGCCGGGCCGTCGTCGCCTGCCACCCCGACGTCGATCCGTCGTTCCTCGGCCTCGACGCCGATTCGATCGAAATCCACCAAATCAACGTCCCCTTCCTCGAACAGATGATCCTGATCGACTGCCCCGACCCCGACACCCAGGACCCCGACGACGGCGACGGCGGCCGTCGGCATCTCGACATCCTCCGCGCCGTGCTTCCTCACTGCGACGTCATGGTCCACACCGTCACCTCACAAAAGTACAAGTCGCACGTCGTCGGCCAGGAGCTTCGGAAGAACGCGCCGGGGCGGCAGATCCTGTTCGTCCAGACCCACGCCGCGATCGACCCCGACAACCGCGACGACCTGCGGAAGTACCTCGACGCGTTGGGCCTGCGCGTCCCGGAGATCTACCGGTTCGACGCCGCCGAGGCCCTGGCCCGCCAGGAGGGGGGCGAGCCGGTCGACGACCAGTTCGGCCGGTTCCGCGACCTGCTGGAGCACGAACTGGCCAGTCGGGCGCGGCACCGCATCCGGCGGGCGAACCTGCTGGGCCTGTACGGCTGGCTGCTCTCGGCGATCAAGGCGCCGATCGCCCCGGGGCTGGAGGCGGTCGCCAAGGTCGAGGCGACGACGGCCCGCGAGCGGGCGCGGATGGCCTCGAAGATCGGCGCCCGGATGAACGAGCGGATCGACGCCAACCGCCGCCTTTGGCGGGGCCGCGTGCTCCGGCAATTGAACCAGGCCTGGGGCGTCGGGCCGCTCGCCGGCTTGATCGGCCTCTGGTCGGCCGCCGGCAGCGTCGTCCGGTCGCTGATCCTGCTCCGCGCCCGGACCCCCACGCAGGCGGTGCTCGCCGGCGGGCTCGCGGCCAGCCAGCTCGTCGCCGAGAAGTGGCGCGAGCGGCGGGCGGCGACGGCCCTGGTCGCCGAGGCCGACCTGGGGCTGACCGAAGGGGACCTCTCCGCCGCCCGGGCCGTCCTGAAGGGCTACCTGGCCGACGCCGAGATTCAGCCCCCGGCGGGCCCCGAGGACGGCGGCGACTTCTCGAATCAGCAGCTCGCCGAGGTGGCGCTCGACGTCTACCAACGGCTCGACGCCGAGGTCGACGAGGTCATCGGGCGGCGGATCGCCCGCCGCGCGGGGAGGTCGGTTCATCTGGTTTTCGAGGTCCTCTTCGGCATGCTGCCGGCCTTCCTCGTCGTCCGACTGGCCCGGAACTTCTTCATCGACCACCTCTGGTACGACCGGCCGCTGTACGGGCTCGATTTCTTCATCCAATCGGCCTTCTGGTGTTTGGTCTGGGGCGCGGCCGTCGGCGGCCTGCTTTTGCACTGGCTGAACCGAGGGCTGGACGTCGAACTCAAGGGGGTAGTCGACCGTCTCTCCCGCGCTCCGATCCTGGAGACGCTTTGCCGCGACGCCGCCGACGCCTGCGCCGCGATTCGGGCCCACGCCGCCGCGCTCTCGGCCGTCGAGCGCGACCTGACCCAGATCGAGGACAAGGTCGGCGGCGTCCTCGACCTCGGCCTCGGCGCCCTCCGCGTCGAACCTCGGCAGGCCCTGCCTCACGAAGCCGGTACGAACATCCCCGACGCCGTCCCCCGCCCGATCGCCGTCGAGTCGAAGCCCGTGCGGATCACTTCAAGCTGAGGATGCGCCCAATGACGGAACAGGAATGCTGTCCCCGCTGCAACGTGGCGACCGTCGTGAACGGCCACGTCGGGACTCCGGGGGCCGCCATGGCCTTCATCCCCGACCATGCGCGGCCGGTCCGCAGCCTCATGGGAGTCGAA
>CALCIC010000443.1 GCA_937907405.1 uncultured Isosphaeraceae bacterium
TTGAAGCCGACGGTCCCCGACGAGGCCCAGCAGAGGGCGTCGCCGTTGGGGTCGGTGATGGTGACCGTCGTGTTGTTGAACGTCGCCTTGATGTGCACAACCGCACGGCTGACGTTGCGTCGCGTCTTTCGCTTCTTGGCCTTGGCCACGGGTCGAGTGCTCCTGATCAACCAGACTCAATCAAAATGATGAATGCGAGACCGACGACGACGGCCGGCGAGGGGTGCGCCCGCGGTCGCGATCGCGGCCGGTCGGACGACCGCGGCCCGTCGAGCGGCCCTCGCGAGGCGAGGGGCCGTCGTCGGTCCACGTCGCGTCGCGACGGCCGCGGGGGGGGGTCAGCGCATTTCCTTGACGCCCTTCTTGCCGGCGACCGTCTTCCGGGGGCCCTTGCGGGTCCGGGCGTTGGTCCGGGTCCGCTGGCCGCGCACCGGCAGCCCCTTGCGGTGCCTCAGCCCCCGGTAGCTGCCGATCTCGCGGAGCCGGGCGATGTTCTGCTGGACCTGGCGGCGGAGCTGCCCCTCGACGACGTACTCGTTGTCGAGCAGCGCGGCGAGCTTGGCGAGCTCGTCCTCGGACAGGTCGCGGGCCCGCTTGTCGGGGTCGATCCCCGCGCGCTCGCAAAGCTGATCGGCCATGAACGGCCCGATCCCGTAAATATACCGCAACGAGATCACCGTTCGCTTGTCGTTGGGTATGTCGACGCCCAGAATACGAGGCATTCCTTCAGTCTCCGTCGATCCAAGGCTGTTCTTGGTGTTCGGCTCGGCTCGGCGCCGCGACGCGGCCTGCGGCGCGGCGGCGGGTCAACCCTGTCTTTGCTTGTGCCGGGGGTTGGTGCAAATCACGAACACCTTCCCCGCCCGGCGGACGATCTTACAACTCTCGCAAATCCGCTTGACGCTCGATCGTACTTTCATGGCCGTCGCAACTTTCGTTTTCAACTCGCGTCCGCGGTCGTCGGCCGGGGGTCGGGGTCGCCGCTCGGAACGGCGGACGCCGACGGGCCGCGGCGATCCGGGGCCGCTTCCGTACCAACCGGGGGACTCGTTCCGCCTCACGCAACGATCTCGGCGCCCACCGGCGACGGCCGGGCGGAAACCGGGTGCGGCATGAAACAACACGGCTTCGGCGGTTGCAATCCGTCTCGCAACCGGGTCCGAAGTCTCGGGGATGCTCGCTCGCCTGGGGGCCCCGCCGCCGCCGGCGTCGATGACGTCCAGGCGCGGCGCTACATGGCGGGTCTCAGGGGAATCGGATTATCGTAGCGTCCCTTGTCAAGTTCCGCAAGGGGTTAAATCGTTCCTCCCGTCAAGATTGTCTTCCTTTCGACGTCGGCGACTCGGCCCCCCTCGGGGCCGTCGGGTCGGTTCGGGTCGAGTTCGGTCGTGGTTGAAGTCGGCTCGGTCGGCTCGGTCGGCTCGGTCGGGTCGTTGGGGGGCGGCGACGGTCAAGCTTCCGGGAGCGTCAGGATGCGGGGGCCTTCGGGCGTCATGGCGATGGTGTGCTCGAAGTGGGCGCTGGGGCGTCGGTCCTTGGTTTCGACGGTCCAGCCGTCGTCCAGGGTGCGGACGTCCTTGGTCCCCATGGCGACCATCGGCTCGACGGCCAGAACGATTCCCGGTTCGAGGCGGATGTCGTTCTTGCGGAGGGCCTTGCTGACGAAGTTGGGGACCTGGGGGTCTTCGTGCATGTTCTGGCCGATGCCGTGGCCGACGAACTTCTCGATGACGTGGAACCCCTGGCTCTTGACGTACTGTTCCATCAGGCTGGCGACTTCCGACCAGTACCGGCATCGGCCCATGGCCCGGATCGCCAGGGCGAGGGTCTCGGCGGTGACGTCGAGGAGCTTCTGGACGTCCGGCGAGACCGCGCCGATGGCCAGGGTGACGGCCGAATCGCCGCACCAGCCGCCGACCTTGCAGCCGGTGTCGATCGACACGACGTCCCCCTCGCGGAGCGGCCGCCGGTTGGGGATGCCGTGGACGACGTGCTCGTTGACGCTGGAGCAGATCACGGCCGGGAACGGCGGCTTCCCCTTGGTCGAGCACGGGTAGCCGAGGAACAGGGGTTGGGCGTCGTGCTTCCGGAAGACGGCGGCGACGGCCTCGTCCATCTCGGCGGTGGTGCCGCCGGGGACGGCCAGCAAGCGGGCCTCGGCCATGGCCTCGGCGACCACCTTGCCGGCTTCGCGCATCAGGTTGATCTCGCGAGGGCTCTTGAGCTTGACCACCGGCCGCGGCTGGGGCTGGGGCCGCGGCGGGCCGCCGGGCCCCGACGACGCCGGGGCGCGGCCGAGGCCGGAGAGGAACGACGGCAGTGAGGGGCGACGGCTCGCGCCGCGGTTGGAAGACACGATGCGACGACTCCTCACTTCCGGTTGACCAGGCCCGAGTAGTTCCGCATGACCAGGTGGCTGTCGATCTTCTGGATCAGGTCGAGGCAGACGCTGACGACGATCAACAGCCCGGTGCCGCCGAGGAACTGGGCGACCGTGAAGTCGACGTTCAGCCCGCTGGAGACGAGCGACGGGATGATGGCCACGACCGCCAGGAACGCGGCGCCGACGTAGGTGATCCGCAGCATCACCTTCTCAAGGTACTCGGCGGTCCGCCGCCCCGGCCGGTATCCCGGGATGAAGCTGCCGTAGTCCTTGAGGTTGTCGGCCATGTCCTTGGGGTTGAACGTGATGGCCGTCCAGAAGTAGCAGAAGAAGTAGATCAGGATGATGTCGCTGAGGTTGTACAGGAAGCCCTGGCGCTGGAAGGTGTCGGCCAGCTCCTGGATTCCTCCCGCGAACATCGAGCCCAGCGACCAGGTCTCCGACCGCAGGCCCTGCGTCGCCCTGGCCAGGCCGCTGAGCAGGAACGCGGGGAAGATGAGCAGGCTGGACGCGAAGATGATCGGCATGACGCCGGCCTGGTTGACCTTCAACGGCAGGAACTGCCGGGCCCCGCCGAAGACCCGACGGCCCCGGACGTGCTTGGCCGACTGGGTGGGAATCCGCCGCTGGCTCTCGGTGACCGCGACCACCCCCACCACCACGGCCACGAACAGGCCCGCCAGCAACGCCAGCGTGATGATCCCGTACTTGCCCTGCTCGGGAGTCAACTGGGTGCTCGAGTTCTCCCAGAGCCCCTTGAGCGCCACGGGCATCCGCGACAGGATGCCGGCCATGATCAGGATGCTGATGCCGTTGCCGATGCCGTACTCGTCGATCTGCTCGCCGATCCACATCAGGAACACGGTGCCGGCGGTCATCACCGACACGCAGACCAGCGCGTGCCAGGCGTCGCGGTACTGGGGCAGCACCACGTTCATCTGGGGGCTCATCATGTACTGGACCCAGAACGCGCTCTGGACGGCGCAGAGGACGACGGTGGCGTACCGCGTGTACTCGTTGATCCGTTTCCGGCCGCTCTCTCCTTCCTTCTGCATCGCCTCCAGCGCCGGCACGACGCTGCCCAGGAGCTGGAAGATGATCGAGGCCGAGATGTAGGGCATGATCCCCAGGCCGAAGATCGTGCTCATGCCGATCTGGGTGCCGCCGAACATGGCGACGGTGCCGAGGATCTTGCCGGCGGCGTTCTCGTTGAGCTGCTCGGCCCAGTTGCTCAGCCGCGCCTGGTCGACGATCGGCAGGGGGATGTAGAAGCCGATCCGGTAGATGGCCAGCAGCAGGGCCGTGAACAGGATCTTCCGCCTGAGTTCGGGGATCTTGAAGATGGTGACGAGCTTG
>CALCIC010000444.1 GCA_937907405.1 uncultured Isosphaeraceae bacterium
AGGACGGTGGGGTTCTTGGCGAGGTGGTAGGCGACCTTGGGGCCCATGTCGCTCTCGGCGACGTATTCCGAGAGGACGGGGTTGTCCATGATGACCTTGCCGAAGGGCGCGACGACGGCGGGATAGTCCGGGGACTCCTGCTGGAACTTCATCTCGCGGGCGCGGAACTCGGCCTGCTTGGCGGCCGCCTGCTCCTCCTGCTTCTGCCGCTCGATCGCCTGGCGGGCGGATTCCTCGCCCTCCTTGCGACCCAGCGACTTGCCCCAGTCGATCATCGCCGCGTTGTATTCGGCGAGGTCCTTGTAGTCCTCGATCTTAGGTTGCTCGCCCTTGACCTGGGACTCGGCCTTCCTCGCCTCCTGGAGCTCCTTCTGCATCTGCTGGAGCTTCCATTCAGCCTCCAGCTTCTCGCGGGTGAGCTTGCCGATGTCGGCGTCCTTCTTCTCCAACTGACGCTGGAATCCGCCCTTCTTCTTCGGCTTGCCGTCGGCGTCGGGGGATTCCCCGCCGTCCGGCTCGCCGTCGCCTTCCGCGTCGTCTTCCGGCTCTCCGCCAGCGTCTTGCGCCGGTGCGGGATCGGGGGTCTGCGAGTCGGCTTGCGGGGCGGGGGTCGCCTCCGCGCCGGTCTGAACTGGCTCCAGCGCTTCCGCGCCAACCGCTTCGTTCGTATCGGTCATGTGTTTACGTCCTGTTTAATGGTTCGGGTCCATGGAGGCGCATGGATACGCGCGCCCGCCGGGAGGCGGGAATGGGGCCTAGCTGAACGCCTTCCTCAGCGAGACGTGGTTGATCTTCAGCGTGAGGGTGGCCGAGGACGCGCCGCCCGAGGCGTCGAATCCGATGGTCAGCCAGTAGTTGAGGTTGGACTGGTAGGATGGCATCAGGAACGGCTGGGTGCGGCGCAGCAGCTTGCCGCCGTTGGGATAGGGGAGCATGTCGGCGCTGCTCATCATCTGGTTCCCTTGCACCAGCGTGGCGTTGGTCAGCCCGTCCACCGACGTGACGCGGTTGGACGTGTCCTGGCCGGCGAAGAGGGCGATCTGCGAAAGGTTGGCGACGCCCGACACCTCGATCTCCATCTCGGCGACGAGGTAGGTGGTCCCGAGGTCGGCGGAGGAAACCCCGCGAAGGGGCAGCGAGCCGTTGAAGAGTGCGAGCAGCCACTGTTCGTTGACCGTGCCGGAGCCCAGGGTGAACGCCAGCGATTGGCGATTACCCGCGTGGTTGTCGCTCCACGGGTTCTCGATCGCGCCCGCGACCGTGCCCGAGGCCGATCCGGCCGTGCGCGATATGCTCCATCCCGTGCCGAGCACGCCGCTGCCGGTGACGCCCGTGGCCAGCGACGAGGCGATGGCCGACGAGCCCGCCGCGAACACGGACTGGCCGGCGGCGCTGACGTAGTTCCACTTGCAGCCGCCGTCCACGATGCCCGTGCCCGTGCCGGTCGGGCCTCCCGACGACGCGGACGTGCCGGCCTGGACCAGCCGATAGAGCTTGCCGGAGTCGTTGACGACGAGCATCCCGATCAGCGAGTATGCGGCGCTCGCCGCCCAGGGCAGCCCCTCCAGGAGATTGCCGCCGGGATTCGCCGTCGGGTCGTAACCGTCGAACATCGACGCCGTGCGGGGCCGGTAGGTCGGAAGCTGCCCGATGAGCGGAGCGAGCGCCTGGATGCCCAGGAGTGCGTAGATCTGCGCGCCGCGCGGGGAGGGATGGAGGCCGTCGAGAGTGACGGCGTTGGCGACCCCTCCGACGCCTCCGATCGGTCCGCCCACGAGATCGGCCCCGTCGGTGCAGTAAGGAACGGGGTCGGCGAGGCCGACGCGGGTTCGGTTCGGGTTCGCCCACGGCTCGCACCGCGCGTAGGCGCGGAGCCAGCGGTTGACGCGCATCATCACGATGCGCTGCGCCGAGGTGAGGTCGGAGCCCGTCTTTCGCGGCGTGATCGTATAGGCGGCGACGTATTTCTTCGCCGCCGTCAGCGTCTGGAAGATCGTGTCGAGGTTGGCCGTGATGGTCGCGTAGCCGACGCCCGCCGAAACGTCGTTGGTACCGCCCATGACGAATACGACGTCCACCGTGGAGGCCAGGACGTCGGGGAGGCGCGCGACCATGTCCCGGGTCTGGCACCCCGGAACGGCGAAGGTGCCGCTGGGGTTGTGGATGAGCGTGATCTGGGCGCCGGAGCCCGTGGAGGTGGAGATGCTGTAGGTGAAGGCGGTGGTCGCGTTGTAGCCGGGCTGGGTGATCGTCACCGAGTCGATGCCGCCGTCCGAGGGGTTGACGTTCAGGGTCGCGGTCGCCGAATTGTTGAGGGTGATGGTGTCGCCGGACGAATACCCCGAACCGCGCTGGACGACCCTGATCTCGGCGAGCGAATTCTGGAGGCCCGCGTAACCCTGGGACATGTCGAATATCAAGCGGCCCAGGCTGAACGCCTCGATGCAGCTCAGATACGACGTGGAGCGCCGGGTGACGGTCGCGCCCAGGAACTGCCACTTGCAGCCGTTGTCGGTGATGCTCGCGCCGGTGCCGGTGGGGCCGCCGCTGGAGGCGGACGTGCCGGCCTGGGTGCAGGAGTACGCCTTGCCCGAGTCGTTCAGGACGACGTTGCCGACGACGTAGGCCGTGCTCGCCGCCCACGCCGGCACATTGGTCGGCGTGAAATCCGCGGACTGGTAGACGGACTGCGCCGTGATCGAATCGCCCAGGCCGTTGACGAGCAGCGCCCCGGCGTCGAGGAGCGGGAACGAGGCCCCGGAGAGGGATGCGACCGCCTTGAGTCCCATGCTACGCCCCCCTTCCGGAGGTGGCGTAGAGGGTCGTCGATCCGCCGGCGGTGATCGCCGCGATGGTGTCGGCCCCCATGGGCATGGTGTTCTTATTGAAGACGATGGTCTGCCCGGCCAGGATGGGCGTGGCGTTGAGCGCCCCCGTGGAGGTGGGCACCTGCGCCGTCACCGCGCCCTTGGCCGACGCGCCGAATCCGATGAACGCGTGGTTCGGGCCGGCGTTGGTGACCATGCAGTCGCCCATATCCTGAGCCGATCCGGAAATCCGGAACGTGCCCGATGCGGACGTTGCCCCGGCGCTGAGCAGCAGCGTTTCGAACGTCTGGAAGTTTGAGTAGAAAATTCCCATTTACGATTCTCCGATGGTGAGCAGCTTCTTCTTGGCGATCTCGATCAGCCAGAGCACTTCCGGGCCGTCGGCGACGGACGAGGCGAAATAGAACTCGCCGTCTTTCGTCCAGCCCACGACCACGGCGGCGTCGAGGTCCGCCTTCGCGGCGAGGTCGAGGATGCGCTCCGCCGGGCAATCAAGCGTGGTGACGCCCGTGTAGGTGAGGACCTCGGCCATGTCAGCGGTTCGGCAGTTTGGACAGGTCGATCTTCATGGCGGCGACCTTCATCCCCGCGGCGTGGGCGGCGGCGTGCGTCTGGATGGCGGTCTTGGCGACGTCCGCCCTGGCCTGCATCACGTCGGCGTTGGCCTTGACGACCTCGGCGTTGGCCTTGGCCATCTGGGCCATGCTCTTGCTGTTCTCCGCCTGCGTCTTGCCCTGCGCCACCTGGAGGTGGGCCTGGGCGGTCTGCTGCTGGAGCGCCTGCTGCTGTTGCTGCTGCTGGGCCTGCTGGGCGGCCATCTGCTGGCCTTCCGGGCTGTCCGGGTCGGTGGTGATTTGCGGCGGCATCGCCCGCTTCAGGCGCTCGGCGATCTGATCGGCGCCGGGGAAGTCCATGTTGCCCACCACGATGTCGCCCGCGAGCTGCATGACCGGCGGATACGCCTGGGCGAGCTGCACCATGCCGTTCACCGCCTCGCGCCTGCGGCTGGCGAAGCTCGGGCCCGTCTGGATCACCACGTCGTACTTGCCCACCGTGACGGAGTTGAGGACCTCGGTGATCCCCAGCAGCGGGTTGTGCCGGCGGACGTTGATCGTCTCGCTGGACGGCGATCCTTCCATGTCGAGCACGCGCACCACCCGTTCGGCGTCGTAGACCGTGGGGATCATGTCGAGCAGCACGCGGCCGCAATGCTCGATGGCGGCGCGGAGGTTGTCGATGAACAGGTAGGTGGAGGCATTGCCCTCCTGCTGCCGCGCCTCGATGGCGACGCCGGAGACCTCGTTGCCCTGCGCGCCCAGCGAGGCGTCGTAGATGCCGGTGGTGGCCTTGACGTCGTCGGCGGCGCCGAGCGCCTGGGTGATCTCGGCGGTGGGGGGGGACGTCGGCTGCACCCGCTGCGGGATGCCGCCGGCGGCGGGGTCGGGGTTGTAGAGCAGGAACGGCATGGGCGACGTGTTGACCGCGGCCCAGTCGTCCTCGAAGCTCTGCACTTGCTTGGGCGTCAGCAGCCAGGGCGTCTTGGGGGCCAGGGCCGTCATCTCGACGGCGGTGGACTTGGAGTAGTTGTAGGTCTTCTGGGCGTCGCGGGCGTAGGCGATGGCCGAGCGCAGGATCACCTTGCCCTCGACGTTCACCTCCTCGCCGAAGCAGGGGATGATGGGGATGTAGCGCCAGCGGTATTCCTGCGTCTCCAGCACTTCGGAGCCGGTGACGCGCCGCCAGACGATCTTGGTCCGCTCCGCCTCGCGCTCGCGCGTAAGCGTCACGCCGATCTGCTCCAGCGCCTCGATCTCGTCGTCGGAATGGATCTCGACGACCATGCCGTTGGAGAACGCGCCCAGGCGGGCGGCGTAAGCCGCTTTCTCGTAATACTCCGCGACGCGGATCTTCTCGCCCGAAGCCCAGTCGCCCGCGAAGGCGTCGTCGAAGCCGTCGAGCCCCACCCCCTTGGCCTTGGGGTAGAGCCGCTTGAACCGTTCCTTTTCCATCAACTCGGTGACGAACGCGTAATTCGCGTCCTCGCGGGTGAGAAGCCGCGCGTCCGGGTCGAAATGGACCGTCAGCGGGTTGTGGACGGCGCGAATCGTCAGGTCCTGGTCGAACGAATCGTCGCCGGTGTAGACCGGGAGGATCCGCCAGTATCCGAAGCCGCCCCGGCAGGCGCATTCCAGCGCGTTGGTGTACGCGGCGTCGGCGTTGCTGGTCTGCTCGATGTTGCGGATCAGCCCGGCCAGCACGTCGGCGACGTCCTCGCTGGCCTCGCCGGAGGCCGGGAGCACCTTGATCGACATCTTGTTCTGGCGGTAGTCGCCGATGATCGACTTGATCACACCGTTGAGCCGGTTGTAGGTGAGCGCCGGGCGGTTGGCGCCGCGGACGCGCTTCACCTCGGGGTCCCACTGGTCCACCGCGCAGGAGAACGTCACGTCGTCGACGTACCTGCGCCGGTTGTCGGCGGACGCCTGCTGGGCGTCGTTGAACCGCTCGCGGATCGTCTTGAGCAGGTCGCGGGACGCATCTTTCCCGGCGACGGCCTTGGGAGAGGAGGCGGTGCCGTC
>CALCIC010000445.1 GCA_937907405.1 uncultured Isosphaeraceae bacterium
ATCGGCCCCTCGAACCGAACCGCGAAACCGTTGATCGTCGTGTTGCCGCAGTGGATCTTGATCGCCGTCGTCCAGGGGGACGCGCCGGCCGGTTGCGAGAAGACGAGCGTGGTTCCTTTTTGCGCGGCGGTCAGGGTCGTCGGCTTGTTCAAAACCAGAGGTTGCGTGATCCGATAGGTTCCGGCCGCGAGGTTCACCACGCCGCCGCGGTCGACGGCCGCCTGAAGGTCGTCGCCGGGCTTGACGTCGGCGCGAACGGACGCGGGCGACGGCGCGCGGCGGGTCGGATCGCAGGCGCCGCCGGGGAACCGGACGATCAGGCTCTGCCCCGACTTCGAGACCAGGCGAAGGACGAGGTTCGCGCCGGTCTCGTCGCGATAGGGGGGGAAGAACAGGTCGAGCGCGCCCGAGGTCGATCCCGGGCGGATCGTCAGCGGGCCGTTGCTCTCCCAACCCTCGGTCGCCTTCAGGCGCTCGTCGCCGGCCGTTCGATGGACCCAGGCGCCGTGGACCGAATCGGTGAGGACCGCGCCGGCCAGCTCGGGCAGCGAGCCCAGGCCCGAGAGCGCGACGTGGACGTCGCCCGGGCCGTTGACGTCCTGGCCGTCCTGCCCCAGCCATCGGGCCTTGGCGTTCGACAGGTGGACCTTGGGCATCGGCGCCTCGGCGACGCGCAGCTTGGGATCGGTCCGTCCCGCCTTCACCGTCGTCGCGTCCTGGGTGTCGTTGGCGTAGAGGATGCGAATCTTGAGCGTCTGGCCGCTCAGGTCGCGCGACGGATGAAAGTACAGGTCCCCCACTCCGGGCGTCTTGGGGTCGGCGTGGTACTCGGCCCCGGGAAGCAGCTCGGGGTTGACGCCCGACTCCCACTTCAGCCCGCCGGGGCCGTCGATCCGCATCGCCTTCACTACCGCCTGCTTGGAGACGCCGGCGAGCTGGATCCGCGCGTCCTGAAGGCCGTCGGGACCGACTTCGGAGTCCTCCCCGACGCGGTCGCCGCCGTCCTGGCCGATCCAGGCCGCCCGCAGCGCCGCCTGGGCCGTCCGCAGGCTGTTGCTCAGCTTCCGACCCCGGAGCACAAGCCTGTGCTCGCGGCCGTCGTCGTACCGGATCAGCATGTTGAAGTCGCGCGCGCCTTCCTCATGGCATGGCTCTATGTACATATCGGCAGTTGTCGAACCCTTGGCGCGTTGGAGTTCGATCTTCCACGAGAACGACTTGACGTTGTACTCCCACTGCGCGTGTTCGCCGCTCTTGGAGAGGACGTCGATGTAGGTGATTTCGCGGTCGGGGTCGAGGTTGCTCAGGGCGACGTGGACGTCTTGAACGTCGTTGGGCTCGTGGCGGTTGTTGTTGGCGACGAAGTCCTTGCCGTCCTGACCGATCCAACGGGCCGAGGGGACGCCGCCGACCGCCGGGACCGAGGCGCCCAGCAGGATCAAAGACCAGACGGCCGCCGTTTTCAACATCGCTGGATTCATGTCGACCTCCCTGAAGCCGCGCCTCGAAAACAGCCGCCCCCGACTCGTTCCATCGGGTCGCGAAGCCGTCGATCTCCATCGCGCTTTCCAGCCGAAAGCCTATCAGATCCGGACGACCGTCTGAAGCCCGACGAACCATCCCGACCGCGCCGGCATTTCCGATCGAACCCGAATCCGGGCGCGCGTCGGGGCCGTCGCGCGCGGCGTTACTTGGTATGATGTCCACCTTGAAGGCCCCGCCTTGAAACCAGAGGCCCACGCCATGGCTCGTGAATCGATGGGTTCGCTCTTCGACGAACCGGAACCGCCCGACGACCCGGAACCGGCCGCCGACGCCCCGCTGGCCGAGCGGATGCGGCCCCGGACGTTCGAGGAGTTCGTCGGCCAATCGAACCTGATCGGCGAGGGGACGCTGCTCACGAGGGCCGTCGGCCGGGGGGGCAAGCTCCCGTCGCTGATCCTCTGGGGGCCTCCGGGGACGGGGAAGACCACGCTCGGCCGGCTGATCGCCCGGGCCTCGGGGGTGAAGTTCCTGGCGCTCTCCGCCGTCTTCGCCGGGGTCCGCGAGGTCCGGGCCGCGATCGACGAGGCCGTCAAGATCCGCCGCCGAGGGGGCCGCGCGATCCTCTTCATCGACGAGATCCACCGGTTCAACAAGGCCCAGCAGGACGCGCTCCTGCCGGCCGTGGAAGAAGGGGTCGTCACTCTGATCGGCGCGACGACCGAGAATCCTTCGTTCGAGGTCAACGCCGCGCTGCTCTCACGCGCCCGCGTCCTCACCTTGAACCCGCTCGACGAGCGGGACGTCGCGACGATCCTCCGCCGGGCGCTGGCCGACGCCGACCGGGGGCTCGCCGCGTTGCATCCCCGGCTGTCCGACGCCGACCTCGACCACCTGGCCCGCGCCTCGGCCGGCGACGCCCGCGTGGCGCTGACGGCCCTGGAATCGGCCGTCCAGGGGGCCGAAGCCGGCCCCGACGGCGCGCGGACGATCGACCGCGACGTCCTGATCGAGGCCCTCGGCCGCGCCCGGTTCGCCTACGACAAGGGAGGCGAGGAGCATTACAACCTGGCCTCGGCCCTGATCAAGTCGCTCCGCAACTCGGACGCCGACGCCGCGCTATACTGGCTGGCCCGGCTGATCGAGGGGGGCGCCGACCCGATCTTCATCGCCCGGCGGCTCTGCATCCTGGCGTCCGAGGACGTCGGCCTGGCCGATCCTCAAGCGATGGTCCAGGCCGCCGCCGCCGCCCAGATCGTCCAGCTCATCGGCCTTCCCGAAGGCTTGTACCCGCTTACGCAGGCGACGATCTACCTGGCCCGCGCCCCCAAGTCGGCCGCCGTCAAAAAGGCGTACTTCGCCGCCGCCGCCGACGCCGCCGCCACCGCCCGCGAGCCCGTCCCCCTCCACCTCCGCAACGCCGTCACCCGGTTGATGAAGTCGGTCGGCTACGGCGAGGGCTACCGCTACGTCCACGACGACCCCAGGGCCAGGGATGAAATGAACTGCCTGCCCGACGGCCTTGTGGGTAAGGTTTACATTGAACGCGACGACCCGAGAGTCGATACGAGGTCGCGACTGGCGCCGGATCTGCGTGCAGCCCCTGGATCTCCCGAGCGACGGGATGAACCGACGCTTTGACGGGCTTACTCAAGACGATGGAGATTCCCTTGACGCGAGACGACGACGGGCTTTGGTACAAGGACGCGATCATCTACGAGGCCCACGTGCGGGCGTTCTTCGACAGCAACGACGACGGCGTCGGCGATTTTCGGGGGCTGACGCTCAAGCTCGACTATCTGCGCGACCTGGGGATCACCACGATCTGGCTCTTGCCGTTCTACCCGTCCCCACTGCGCGACGACGGCTACGACATCGCCGATTACACGAACGTCAACCGGCAGTACGGCCGGCTTTCGGACTTCCGCGAGTTCCTGGGGGCGGCGCACGAAAACGGGATCAAGGTCGTCACCGAACTGGTGTTGAACCACACGTCGGACCAGCATCCCTGGTTCCAGCGCGCCCGGACGGCGCCGCCGGGGAGCCCCGAGCGCGACTTCTACGTCTGGAGCGACACCCCGGACCCCTACCCCGAGGCCCGGATCATCTTCAAGGATTTCGAGGTCTCCAACTGGACCTGGGACCCGGTGGCCAACGCGTATTTCTGGCACCGGTTCTATTCCCACCAGCCCGACCTGAACTACGACAACCCGGCCGTCTGGGAGGCGGTGTTCCCGCTCGTCGACTTCTGGTTCGACATGGGGGTCGACGGCCTTCGGCTCGACGCGGTGCCGTATCTGTACGAGCGGGAGGGGACGAACTGTGAGAACCTCCCCGAGACGCACGCGTTCTTGAAGGCCCTGCGCAGGCATGTGGACGCGAAGTATCCGTCCCCCCCCCGGATGTTCCTCGCCGAGGCCAACCAGTGGCCCGAGGACGCCGTGGCGTACTTCGGCGACGACGACGAATGCCACATGGCGTTCCACTTCCCGGTCATGCCCCGGCTGTTCATGGCGCTGCACCAGGAGGATCGGTTTCCGATCCTCGACATCCTGGCGCAGACGCCGGCGATCCCCGAGAACAGCCAGTGGTGCATGTTCCTCCGCAACCACGACGAGCTGACGCTGGAGATGGTCACCGACGAGGAACGCGACTCGATGTATCGGGCCTACGCCCAGGACCCCGAGGCCCGGATCAACCTGGGCATCCGCCACCGCCTGGCGCCGCTGTTGTACAACGACCGCCGGCGGATCGAGCTGATGACCGCGCTTTTGTTCTCGCTGCCCGGCACGCCGGTGCTTTACTACGGCGACGAGATCGGCATGGGGGACAACATCTACCTCGGCGACCGCAACGGCGTGCGGACGCCGATGCAGTGGTCGCCCGACCGCAACGCGGGGTTCTCGAACTGCAACCCGCAGAAGCTCTATTTCCCGGTGATCACCGACTCGGAGTATCACTACGAGGCGGTCAACGTCGAGAGCCAGCAGCGCAACCCCAGCTCGCTGCTCTGGTGGATGAAGCGGATGATCGCGCTGCGCAAGCAGCACCTGGCGTTCGGCCGGGGGACCCTGGAGTTCCTCCGTCCCGACAACGCCAAGATCCTCGTGTTCGTCCGAAGCTACGACGGCGAGCGGATTCTGGTCGTGGCCAACCTGTCCCGGTTCGTCCAGTACGTCGAGCTCGACCTTCGCGACTACCTGGGGTGCACTCCCGAGGAGCTCGCCGGGCGCAGCCAGTTGCCGCCGATCGAAGAGCGGCCGTATCGGTTGACCCTTTCGCCTTATGCGTTCTACTGGTTCCTGCTGAAGCCGGCCGAGGCCGCCGATCCGGCCCTGGACGGCGATTCGAAGCGCTTCCGAGACGCGCCGACGCTTGCGGTCGGCGCCGACTGGCGAGCCGAGCTGTGCGGCAAGGACCACAGCCGCCTTGAGGCGGTCTTGCCGGGTTTTCTGGCGCGTCGGCGAAGCCCGAGCCTGCCTCGGATCGTGGCCGTCGACGTCGCGCGGTCGTTCGCCGACCCCACGGATTCGGGAGGGATCCAGTGGCTCGTCGTCCGCCTCGAACTCGACAACGGCGAGACCGAATCCAACTTCCTGCCGCTGCTGGCGATCGACGAGGACGAGTCGTCCCGGCTGCTCGAACCACCGTCGACCGCGGTGCTGGCCCGACTGACGGAGAAGGGAAAGCAGCCGAAACTGCTCTGCGACGCGATCACCGTGCCCGCCTGCGGCCAAGAGCTGCTCCGGGTGATTCAGGAGGGCATGACCACGCCGCTGGCCGATGGGGAGCTGGCGGCCGTCACCTTGAAGGGCCTGGCCGAGGCGATGGACGGCGCGGAGACGCCGGGGGTCACGCAGCTCATGCGCAGCGAGCGGTTCAACTCCACGCTCGTCTTCGATGAGCGGCTGACCCTCAAGACGTTCCGAAGCGTCGAAACCGAGATCAATCCCGACTTCGAGATCCGCACGTTCCTCTCGGCCCGGCAGGAGTCGCCGATCGTCGCGCCGGTGCTGGGCTACATCGAGTTCCGACGGGTGCACGGCCCCCCGGTGACGATCGCCGTCCTCAACCAGTACATCCCCAACCAGGGAACGGCCTGGAACCTGACGGTCAACCAGCTCAGTCAGTTCTACGAGCGGGTCGCGGCGCACGCGCACCGGCGGACTTCCGAGACGCCGAGCGACCCCGACCCCGCGATCCACGACCCCGGCGCCGAGGCCTCGCTCGAAGAGATCATCGACGGGTTCGAGACCAACGCCCGGAAGATCGGCGTCCAGACGGCGGCGTTGCACCGCACGCTGGCGTCGGACCCGCGCGCCGCCGACTTCCGCCCCGAGCCGTTCGGCCGCCTCTATCAGCGGTCGCTCTACCAGGCGATGCGGAACCTGACGCATCGGGTCTTTACGAGGCTGACCCGCGAGCTGCCCCGACTGCCCGAGCCCGCCAAGGCCGACGCGGCCCACCTGCTGACCCTTCGCGAGCCCCTGCTGGCGCGGTTCAAAAAGATCGCCGACACCCCCCTGAGCGGCTCGCGAATCCGGATCCACGGCGACTACCAGCTCGATCAGCTCGTCTACGCCGGGACCGACTTCGTGGTGATCGACTTCGAGCCCGACCTCGACGACTCGACCGGCGAACGACGGGTCAAGCGGTCGCCGCTCCGCGACGTCGCCGCCATGATCCGGTCGTTCGACTACGCGGCCCACGGCGTCCTGTTCGAACTCGAGCACAAGGAGGGCCGCGCCCCCGGCCTGGTCCGACACGAAGACCGCGCGGTCCTGGAGCCCTGGGTCCGCCGCTGGCAGTCGCGGATCACCCGACAGTTCGTCGACGCCTACTTTGAATCGCTCGACCGCCCGGGGCTGCTGCCGGCGAATCGTTGCGACTGCGAGTTCCTGCTGGACCTGATCCTTCTCGAACGCACCCTCGACGACATCGGCCGCGACATGGCCGGCCGCCCCGAGTGGACGGTCATCCCGCTCCGCGCCCTGCTGCGGATGCTCGAACCCGAGGCCCATCCCCCCTCGAACCAGGCGCTCGGCGTCTAGCGGCCTGGAAGCCGGCGCGGCCAGGCCGCGCTGTTGAGACGGTTCGGCTCGGGACCGGGCGCCTCGCCTGTCGCTCGACTTACCCGCCGGACGGGCGTCGAACCGTAGGTCAACGAGAAGTCGGCGTATTGATCGTAGAATTTGCCGGCGTGGAACCACGGGGCGGAGTACTGGTGGTTCGGGTTCAGGCCGATCCGGCTGCTCCCTTCAAGCTTGGGCGGCTGAAGCGAGTAGGGGCTGAATCCCGGAAAATCCTTGCCCCAGTCGGCGAAGACGTCGAAACGGGTGGCGACGCCGCCGGGGGGAATCTGGAAGTCGACGTACAGGCCCCCCTTGTACGACTTGAGATCCGGGCTGCTCTCCACCAGGCCGTCGGCCGGGATCGCGCCGAAGAGCGCCTTGGAGGCGGCCGGAGAGAGCTCCAGGTAGCCTCCCCTGCCGTCGGGGGTTTCCAGCGCCCACTCCTGAATCGCGAGCCCGTCGATCGTGGAGGTCCCCTTCCACCATTGCCCCGTCTCGATCCTGGTGGTCGACCCATACACGGCGAGTTCCCGCCAGATGTTGTTCTGCGAGAGGTGCGCGTCGGTGGCGATCGCGTAGAACCGTCCCGGATTTCCCGTCAGCGTTTGCGGCCCCGAGACGGGGCCCGGGCCGAACCAGTCGCTCGGGGTGAAGTCCTGCCCCGGATCATGGAACGGCTTGCCGTTCTGGAGCGCGACGACCTCGATCCGGGCGTCGGAAGCCGCCGCTGCGGCGGGGCGCGACCATTTGTGGGTCACCCAGTCCCACGTGTACCAGTTGCTCGTCCGGGGTTTCAACGGGGGAATCCCTTGCGCGCTTTGCCAGGTCGCGGTCTCGTCGATGGGGATGAAGTTCGCGAAGTTTGGGGTCGTGCTCGCCGGGTTGGTGAACGGCACGGGCTTCCACGAGAACATCTGCGGCAGAAGCTGCTCCCAGATCGAGGCGTCGTAGTTCTGCTTCAACACCGCCGCCGGGGTGATTTTGTCGCCCGGCGCATAGGCGAACTGAATGGTCTGCATCGCCTCGAGCAGGCCGTAATTGCTGAACAACGACGTCAAGAAGCCCCGATTCGTCAGCAGATCGAAGGTGCTCTTGTAGGTGTTCAGCGCGGTGGTCTGCATGTCGACGGCGGCCCCGGTGACGTCGAGCCGCGACGGCGGCGGAGCCGGCGGTTTCGGATTTCCGAAGTCGCCGTCGAGCCAGGCGTCGATGCAGTTGACGATCAGGTTCCCCACCGTCGCGACCCCGAAGCTGACGAACGGGGCCGAGCCGGGGAACACCGCGCCCGAGACCGCCCCCGCCGCGCCTGCGGCGAACGTCACGATGCTCGCGAGCAGCCGCTCGAGCCAGGCCCTCTGATCGACGGGCTTGGGCATCTGCGGCACTTCGCTCAGCCCGCTCTTCATCAATTCGGCGACGTCCGTCGGGTCTTGACCCAGGAAGATCTCGTTGGAGGTCGACCACGCCTCGAACTTGGTCAGGAAGTCGTTGGCGATCTGCGCCCTCGCGTCGTCGGCCCTGGCGATCAACGCGTAGACCGACTGGAAGGCCTGGCGCGTGGCCGTGACGTTGTAGAAGCCGGTCGCGACGGTCGTCCACTGCTCCAGCGTGAACGCGGCGTTGATCTGCGGGAACGCGTGTCGGACGTAGAGATCGACGACCGCCTGCGCCGGGTCGGTCGCGGCCAGCACCGTCTGAAACGGCGCCCAGGTCTTGTCGAGCCAGCCGCTGATGACACTCGTGTCGGTCACCACCTTCAAGGTCCGGAAATCCCCCTCGAAGGTCTCGT
>CALCIC010000446.1 GCA_937907405.1 uncultured Isosphaeraceae bacterium
GCCGATGGGGGCGACGACGAATTGCCTCTCGAGGATCATCCTCGTCCCCATCGAGCACAGTCACGCGCCGGCGGTCGCCGCGGCGGTGGTCGTGGCCTGGGCGATGCTCGCCGTCGGAGGTCGGTGGCGGCCTCGACCGACCTGGCTCGATCGAGCCGGGAGGCTGACAGGGCTGGCCTGGATCGCCGGCGCAGCGACGCTCCTGGCGAGCGTCATCCTCGGCGAATACATGATGTGACGAGGCCGTGAGGTCGTCGCGATTCGAGGCCCCGGTGTGGTGGCGCCTCGATCGGAATCGATTTTTTGATATCAAAGATCATTGATTAAATGCGTCAACCATTGCGTGGGTCTGGAATAGGCCCCGGAAATCACAGAAATCGGCCGTCACCGACGCCAGTGCTCGCGACACCTAGATGTGGAGGACTCCGCCTCGGACCGTTCGTGCGTTGGTCCCAAGACGAATCGAGCCAGACCGCTTTCCTGAATGGAGCTGCGATGAGACGACCCTCCGCTTCCGTCGCCTCGTGGATGATGATCGTCGGCGTTGTCGCCGTCGACCTGGGCCTGCTCCTGAATCGAGGCTTCGGGGCCAATCCCTTCCAGCTCGTCACCGTTCTGATCGTCGAAGCCGTACTCCTTCGACCCTGGCCGCCGCCGGGGGACGCCCGGGCGAGGTCGGGGCGACTCGGCTTCGCCGCGTTCGCGCTGGTCTACGTCGCGCTGGACGCTCGGTTCCACTACGAGGTTCGCGAGGCTGTCACGAGGGGCTACCTGGCGCTCTCGACGCGGCGCCTCCCCTCGTGGCCGCTTCCCCAAGGGCCGATCGCGCACGGCCTGTTGGCGGCGGGGCTTCAGGTCGTCCTCGCCATCCTGTTTGGGGCCGTCGGAGGCTCGATCGCGGGGAGGCTCGCCCGGTCTGCAGGGGCCCCTCCACGGGGAATCGACAGAGTCGCGGGACCTCCCGGCGGCGTCCGTCCTTCGGAGGGCGGGCCTCCCCTTCCCGCAAGAGGGAGTGCGTCATGATCGACGACGCCTGGGATTCCTTCGCCGAGGCCGTGGAACTGCTCCAGTCCCGGAGGCCGATGCGACGCCCGAGCAACCGGGACCTCGACGCCTGCGAGTCGACGATCGGATGCAAGCTGCCGACGAGCTACAAGGGCTTCGTCAAGCGGTTCGGGGCCGGAAACCTGAGCCTGGACGGCGGTGCCTGCGAATGGTACGTCTGGGCCCCGGGGAACCGCTTCAATTCCAGCCTGGAGCATCGCAACGCCTCCTGCGAGGTCCGCTCGCCGGCCGACTGGGAGGGCCGCGTCCTCGATCCGGAGCGGGTTGCACGCCTCGTCTACTTCGCCGAATAGCCCCTCAGCCTGGACGAGTACGGATGGGATCCCGAGGCCCCGACCGATCCGGGCTCGGACGAGTACGGGATCTATGCGGTCAACGGTCGGTACCCGCGCGACCGGATGCCGCGCCTGGCCGGCTCCTTCCATGACTTCATCATGGGCTACTGCCTTGAACGATACCCTCTCGAACAGGGCTATACCGCGACGCCCGAGTGGAAGAAATTCGGGGACGAGAAGAGGTATCATCGCTGCTGATGACGTCAGGACGTCGGCCGGTCGTGCCCCGACGAAACGAGTCGCCGGCGCCGCGATCTCATCCTTCGGCCGATGGAAAGGCCTCGCGTGGCCACCCCCGGGCGTCGGATGCCCCGGAGTATTCCAGATCATGCGCAATGACCGGGCGGGCGAAGAAGGGCCAAGGCCGAGGCGGTTCGAGTTTCGGGGCGACGGCTCGGCGAAGTTCTGGGAGATCGTCCGGGACGACGAATCGTACACCGTCACGTTCGGCCGGATCGGTTCGGCGGGGAGGTCGCAGACGAAGGAGCTGGACGACGAGGACGAGGCCAGGGCGGCCGTCGCGAATCTCGTCGCCGAGAAGCTGGCGGAAGGATACGTCGAGGTGGGCGGCGTGCCACCCGTCGCCGGGAGCGACTGGACGACGGTCGAGGCCTGGCGGAGGCTTCGGGACGGCCTCCAGGTTCATCCTGCTCGCTGGGGCCGCCCCGCGCCGACGCTGACGGAGGTCGAGATGGACGCCTTCGAGGTCGCGCACGAATTCCGCCTGCCGCCGAGCTATCGGGCGTTCCTCAAGGTCTTCGGCCCGGTAAAGCTCAACGGGATGTTCCTCGTCGCCGCCCCCGGCGGCCCGAAGCACTTCAACCTTGAGGATCTGGCCGAGGAGGCCCGACGCCGGATCGAGGTCGAGGCGATCGACTTCGCCGCCGACGAATACGTCGGGCTCGAACCGGTCACGCGCATGGTCGTCTTCTGCGCCTGGGACAGCGACCGCTGGGGCTGGGACCGCGACCGAAGGGACGAGTCGGGGGAGTACCTCGTCCGCCGTCGGCACCGCTCGCATCGCGTCGCGGAGGAGGCTGCGGCGTCTTTCCCGGAGTTCGTAATCGAGAAGCTCCTGCTCAACGGCCTGTTCAAGCTCGACGCCCCCGACGATCCCAGCTTCTCGCCCGCGACCGTCAACGACGAGGGGGAGCCGCCGAAGAAGACGCGCGCGAAGGCGGCGAGCCCCACCGTCGAGAAGCCGAAACGGCGGTCCGCGAAGGAGGAGAACGAGCACCTCCATCGGATCGCGGCCGACCCTTCCGACGAGAAAGCCCGGCGCTCCTACGCCGAATGGCTCGGGCGATATCGCGACCCCGTCGCCGAGGTGATCCGCGCCGGCCTCGTCGGCGACGCCGACCGCGAGCGCCGACTGGCCGTCGAGGCGGCTGCGACGCGAGGCGAGCCGCTGCTGGCCCTGGGCCTCCTTCCCTGGACGCTCGGGCGGCTCGGGGCCCGGATCCGGCTGGACGACGAGGGCCGAATCCACCACATCGAGGTGGAGGACTATCAGGTGAACGTCGCGTCGCTGAGGGAGTTCACGACCTATCTCGGCCTGCGCGAGCTGGAGATCAGGGCCCATCGGCTGACGTCCGCCGAACTCGACGCGATCGGCGGGATCGCATCCCTTGCCGAACTGCACCTCCACGATGCCGGCCTGGGGGACGACGGGATTTCGCCCCTCGCACGCCTGAGTCGCCTCGAAACGCTCTGCCTGCTGAGGTCCGAGACGGAAGGACCCGGCCTGGCCCGCCTCAAAGCCCTGCCGAATCTCATGTCGCTCGTATTGGACCTGGCGGCGCCGGACCGTTTCCCGGCCCATCTGAAGGCGCTGGCGCAGGTGGAAGCCCTGCGGGGCCTCTTCCTCAGCCGGAGCGAGTTGAGCGGCGATCGCCTCGCGGGCCTGGAGCGGCTGGTGCAGATCGAGGAGCTGGGGTTGGACGGGAACCCCATCCGGGATGAGGACCTGAAACGGCTCTCCGGCCTCGAGAGTCTGAAGGTCCTCGACCTGGAGGACACCGGGATCACCGGTACCGGCCTGGTGCATCTCGCGGGCCTGCGGGCGTTGGAAGTCCTGAAGACGAAGGATCTGCCGCAGGCCGACGAGGCCGCCCGACGACTCACCGGGTTGACCAGCCTCCGCGAGCTTTACCTCCCGGCCTCCCACGATACCTGCAGCCTGACCGATGAAGGGGCGGCCCACCTCGCGGGACTCGCGGGGCTGGAGCGTCTGGACCTGCGATGGCAGCTCCTCACGGACGACGGACTCGCGCACTTCTCGGGGCTCTCGGAATTGGAGGAGCTTGACCTGTCGGACAACAGGCGGATCGCCGGCCCGGGCCTGGTCCATCTGAAGGGCCTGCCGAAACTCCGTCGGCTGAGACTCGACTCTACCGATGTCTCGTCGGCCGCCGTCCCGCTCCTCAAGGAGTTCACCGGGCTGGAAGAACTCGGGCTCTGGGGGACCAGGATCAACGATCGTGCAATCGTCGCCCTGCGCAAGGCGCTGCCGAATCTCCGGGATTGAACCACGGGGCTCGCTCAGCCGGTCAGCGGCGAGTCGAGTGCCGGTCCAGTCGGTCCTCGTACCAGCCCAGGAAGTCGCGCCTCGGCTCGGCGGGCCCGAGGCCGACGTCGCAGAATTCCCAGACGCTGCCTCGGTCGGGACCCGTCACGATCAGGCGCCATTCGATCCCGCATCCGCCGTCGCCCAGGAGGAGATTCCCGTGCTCGAGCTGCTCGGGCGCGCCCTCGTCGGATTCCTCGCCGTCCTCGGTGATCCATCCCCGGGTGAACGGGAATGGCGCGGCGAGAAAAGGGAGGCTCTGCCAAGCCCGCAGGAACTCGGGCGTGAGCGGACCCTTCCGACGCCTCCCGAGCGGGAGCAGGCCGTAGGGGGGGATGGGGCCGCCGTCGCCGAGCTCGGCGATGAAGCGTCGGTGGCCCTCCGGGAGCCGGATCCCATGCCTTCGCTCGAAGGCCCCGATTCGGCCCTCGTCGAGCGGCTTCCGGAGCCCGAGTCCCGCATCTCTCAACTTCGCCTCGATCCGTCGGAGTGCGTCGTCCATCTTCGGGGATCCCGGTGGGATATTTCGTCGGCGACGATGGGAACCGCAATCGTCCCGGATCTGGTTCGAGTTTATCACTTCGCCATGTTTCTTTCACGTTACAACTCTCGCGTGGTCAACCCGAGGAGACGCCCGGCGACGGCCCAGAATTCTGCGTCGATGACCCAGATGCGATTCTCCGTCCGAATCTCCTCGGCAGGCAATCCCCGCCGTCCACCCGCATGGCTCGGGCGGCGATTTGAGTCGTCCCGTCGTAACGCTCGGCGGCCAGCCCGCTCCTCCGGTCGCCATCGGACGCGAACTTCGGTTATCGTGAAAGTCCGGACGCGAAAGCGAGACGCGCCGATGTTCGCTCAGAAGACCGTCCGCCGTGGCCGGCCGGCACGTTGCAAGCGCGGAAGGCCGTCTCCGGGCCGGGCCTCCCGCCGACATCGAGCGTGGAGTGCGTGACGGCCGGGTCGTCGAGCAGGGAGGCCGACTTGTGAAAGCCATGTCAAAGGCCGCGATCGCCGGGCTCGCCCTGCTCCTCGCGGGTTGCGGCGACCTCGAGGAATACGGCTCGCCCGGCGATGTGTTCGAAGCGACCTTCGGCGTCAAGCCCGGGCCGTCGATCCAGGGCCTCCAGGCGGAGGGCCGGGCCTTCCGGGACAGCTCGACCTGCTACCTCAGATTCCGGTCGCCGTTGCCGCAACTCAACGGCCTCCTCGGCGCGAGCTTCACCAAGTCGACGGCGGACGAGTTCGCATCCAAGACGTCCGGCGCCGGCATCTCCGGCCCGACGCCGGCCTGGTGGACGCCCCTGGCCGGTTCGCCGACGGTCTTCCTGGAGTCGGGCGCATTCCATCCCGGCTTCACGCAAGGGCGGGCATTCGTCTCTTACGACCCGAGTTCGCAGGTCGCCCATCTGTACTGGGACGGCATCGACTGACGGCTGACGATCATGGATTCGAGTCGGCGAGGCCCGGCCTCCAGCTCGCGCCGGCCGAGGGCACGAGTCGAATAAAGCGGATGGACGGAGAGTTCCCCCTTTTCGGACTCGATCTCACCGAGTACAGTTCGCAAGCCGAGCCAGTGAACATTTGGTCTAACCGGCGGATCGCATGCGATGTGGGAGAACGTCTTGAGTCGGGTCTTCGAGCCGGCGGATCGCCCCCGCGGGCCTTTTTTCACGAAATCCGTCACCGATCGGCCTCGTGACGCCACCTAAGCGACAGGGGGCGTGTTTGCGGAGAAAGTCGATCCGGAGCCCGACGCGTCGTTCAAGTTCAGGGATGGCCCTGGGAAGCCACGGCGCACGTGCGAATCGGGTCGTATGGAAGGAGGCGATGATCATGTCGGAGTCGAATCCCGATCTCGAACCCTGGCGGACGTTCTTCAAGACCTTCAAGGTCGACGCCAGTTTCGGGGAGTCGGTCCAGCCGACGAGTGCCGATACGCTGGACCGTTTCGAGTCCGAGGCGGGCGTGCGGCTCCCGGAGGGGTACCGCGGCTACCTCCAGGTCTTCGGGCCAGGCTGCCTTCTGGTTGGAAGTGGATCCAAAATCGGCGAGATGTTCATCCGGGCCCCTTACTGCGCCGACCCCAGCTATGAGTTGATGAAATCGATCGAGCGGAACCGGCAATTCCGGGAAGACCCGCCGAGGCACCTGAACGAGCAGACTCGGAGGATCGTCGAATTCGCCTGGAACGGGCTGGGCGACACGTTCGGCTGGGATCCCGAGGAAGTCACCGACGCCGCAGGCCCCGAGTTCGCGGTGTACGCCTGGTATCGGCTCGAAGGGGTCGTGAAGGTGGCCGACACGTTTCGAGGATTCATGAAGTTCGTCCTCGACCTGGACCTGCGCCGCGAGCACTCGATGAACCAGGTCTACAACCCGGACGCCGAGGAGGCGGACCTCAATTCCCCCCGCCTCAACAAGAAGCGAGTCTTCCAGCCGTGAACGGTCCAGGACGCGCCGCATGATTGCGGCGCCCCTTTTCGGGAAGGTCTCATGAATCCGCGGAAGGCGATCGAGGCGATCGGCGGCGAGGCGAGGGTCGGCGGGCCGGACGGGATGACCGTGGTGGAGGCGTTCGACGCCGGCGAGTTGGGCCTCCCGACGGGCCGGCTCGTCGCCTGCGACCCGGATCGGATGCAGGGCGGCTTCCCGCTCGCGCCCTTCGCGCGGGCAGTCCCTCCGGGGCGGTATCCGGTGCGGGTGTGCGTGGCCCGGTTCCCGGCCGGCGGTCGTCGGGTGGCGCTGGCTGTGCTGATGATCTCGGGGAGGCGGCCGGTGCGGTTCGAGCCGGCGTTCCGGGCCGACGACGATCCCGCGACGTTCGAGGACGGGGAGTTCCCCGCGCACGGGGTCGACACGGGGACGAGTTGCTTCGCGGACGCGCGCACCGTCGAGGCCCTGGCGGCCCGTTGCCGCGATCGTGCGTACCTTCGGGACGTTTTCCCCGGGCTGTTCGGCATGCAGACCGGAACCTTCTGGCGGGAGGATGCGGTCGATGCGGATGCCGGGCTGAACGTCATCGCGTTCCCCTCGGGCTTCGGCGACGGCGCGTACGCTTCCTACTGGGGCTTCGACGCCTTGGGCGAGCCCGCTTGCCTGGTCACGGATTTCGGCCTGCTCGGGAGGCCGACGTGCCCCGAATGCGACGCGGAAGAGGGCGATCTGCACCGCTTCCTCTGCGGGCTCGAGCCCTGCCCGTTCTGCGGCGAGCTCATCCGTTCCTGCGCCTGCGTGAACCGCGTCCTCGCCCTGGGCGCGGACGAGGAGGAGCTGCTGCGGCGCTTCGACGAATCGTTCCGCCTCGCCCCCCCGAAGCCCGGCCCGATCGGCTGGCTAGCGTCCTTCTTCCGGCCCCGGCCCCCCTCGGAGCCCGAGCTTGCGAAGATCCGCGAGATCCAGAAACGGTGGAAACGGGCCGCCGACGCCCGGGGGCGGATCCCGTTCGGGACCCCCGACGCTTGCAAGCCCGACGACGAAGAGAGAGAGCCCACGCCGACGGTCGAGACGCTGGTGATGATGGGCTCGATGGAGCTGGGCCGGTTCAACCTGTCCGCCAGTCCGGCCCGCGCCGATTCCGGAGGCCCCGAGCCCGTCCGCCGCCTGGTCATGCCCCCGACGTGGACCGACGACCGCTCGGTCATGGTCTGGAACGAGCGCCGCGGCGACGAGGACGTGACGGCGGTGATGTGGCGCCCCGAGGACGCCGCGGAGCGGGCCGAGGCCGAGCGGCTGTACGCGGCGGCCCGACGGCGGAGCTGGACCACCCCGGAGGAGCTTCGCGACCTGCTCGACGGGCCCGGCCCCTGGCTGCTGCGACTGAACATGTTCGGGGTGTTCAAGTACCTGAACGAGAATCGCGAGGAGGCCCTCTTCGCGCCCGACTCCGACGAGGAGGAGGCCCCGGCGGTGTTCGAGGACGACCCGGATAGCGGCGCGACCTTCACGCGCGAACAGGTGCTGGACTTCGTCCCCCGCCTCTGGGAGGAATGGCTCCATCGCGACGAGGACTACTACTTCGAACCCATCCGGCCCGAGGACGCGCGATGAGCGACGAGGACGCAGGGACCGCGGGACGTGATCGAAAGGCCGGCTGGCCGGACGACGCCGCGGGGTGGCTCCGGATCCTCGACGAACCGGAGGAATCCCGCCGGCAGGAAGCGGCCGAGTGGCTGGCGACGCGGGGCCTCGCCGCCGATCGTGCCGTCCCGATCCTCGCGGACCTGCTGCGTCGTGAGTTCGCCGACGGAGAGCCGAGCCACTACGACGCCGAGATGTGGCTGAACTACGAGATCAACCTTTTGATGAACTACGGCGCGGCCGCCGCGCCCGCCGCGCCGGTCCTGATCGACGGGCTGGGCAACCGCAACTGGCAG
>CALCIC010000447.1 GCA_937907405.1 uncultured Isosphaeraceae bacterium
ACAAGCCCGAAGCGCAAGCGAGTGGATTCCAAGGGCCTATGACGATCCACTCGCTGGCGCTTCGGGCTTGTACCGGCCTTCTCGTCACCGCCAACCCTACATGAGCCGAAAGTGAACTCCCTCGCCCTGCGTCCGGAGTGTTCCCTCGCTGGCGCTTCGGGCTTCCATGGCGATTCGCACGCCTCGGCTTCGCGCGTCGCGGCCGGGATCTGTGACCTTGAAGCGCGCATCAGGACCGGGCCGGCGCTTGGCGGCAGTCTTCGACCTGGATGCGGCCCCAGAGTAGGCCGCGTTATTCGGCCATGGCCTCTTCGGGGATGTTGTCGTTGGAGTAGACGTTCTGAACGTCGTCGTTCTCTTCGAGCAAGTCCTTGAGCCTGAGCATCTTCTTGCCGGCTTCGACGTCGAGGTCGACGTAATTGGCGGGGATGTAGCTGTTCTCGGCGCTCTCGGTGGGGATCGCGGCGTCTTCGAGCGCCTTGCGGACGGCCTCGAACTCCTTGGGGTCGCAGGTGACCTCGAAGTAGCCTTCGATGAGTTGGACGTCGTCGGCGCCGGCCTCGAGCGCGATTTCCATCAACGCGTCTTCGGTGGTCTGCTGGGCGTCGATGATGAACAGCCCTTTGTAGGCGAACAGGTAACTCACGCAGCCGGTCGCGCCGAGGTTGCCGCCGGCGTTCTCGAAGACGCGGCGGAGATCGCCGGCGGTCCGGTTGCGGTTGTCGGTGAGGACCTCGCAGAGCACGGCGACGCCCGAGGGGCCGTAGCCCTCGTAGATCAGCTCTTCGAAGTTCTCGGCGCCCAGCTCGCCGGTGGCCTTCTTGATCGACCGCTCGATATTGTCCTTGGGGCAACTGACCGACCGCGCCTTGTCGATCGCGTATCGCAGCCGGAGGTTCATGACTGGGTCGCCGCCGCCGTTGCGGGCGGCCACGTAGATGGCCCGGCAGAGTTTGCTGAACAGCTTGCCGCGCTTGGCGTCCACGAGTCCCTTGCGGTGGGCGATGTTCGCGGAGTGGGAGTGTCCTGCCATCTCGGGTCTCAGCTCCTTGGATTCCAGTCGGATGATTGAGGGCGATCGTCGACGGCGGGTCGGCGGAAGGTCCGCCCGGGCTCGACTTCGAAAGAGTCGGCTCGACCTTCCGGAACGACGACGCGGCCGACGGTCCGGCTTCCGCGCCTCTGCGTGGCGGTGGTGGACGATTCGGCGTGAGGTTCGGTTCGAATCAAGGGGTAAGGGTCGTGGAAGCCTTGGGGGCCGCGTCGAGCCCGCCGAGCGACTCCAGCTTCTTGCGGATCTCGGCCAGGCGTTTGTCGGGGGGCACGGTCTTGGCGGCGACCTGCTCGGCCTCCCGCCACAGGGCCCTGGCCTTCTCGATCTCCTGGAGTTGAAGGAAGACGTCTCCCAGGTGTTCCGGGAGGGTGGAGTCGGGGGGGGCGATCCCGCGCTTCTCCATTTGCTTGTGCATCTCCATGGCCTTCTCAAGGGGTTCGACGGCTTCCTTGACCTTGCCCCTCTTGAACAGGACCCATCCCAGGCTGTCGAGGTAGGCGTAGTTGTCGGGGTCTTCCTTGAGCGCCTTGCGGATCATGCCCTCCGCCTTCTCGAGGTTTTTGCCCTGGTCGGCGTAGAGATACCCAAGATCGTTGTTCACGCCCGGGTCCTCGGGAAACCGTTCCAGCGCCGCCTCGAGCTCGGCCTCGCCCTTGGCGTAGTCCCCCTGATTGACGTAGATCAGCGACAGGCTGGAATGGATCAGCTTGACGATGTCGTCCTTGGACGAATAACGCGTGAGCATGTCCTGGAACATCTTGACGGCCTGCTCGTTGCGGCCGAACTTGGTGAGCAGCCCGCCGAGCCGGAACTCGTAGGCGGGGTTCCCCGCCTCGGCCTTGACCACTTTTTCGAGGATCGGCACGGCCTCGTCGAGCTTGCCGGCCTCCCCCAGCAGGTCGGCGAGCTGAGCCTGGCTCTCGGAGTCGTTGGGCTCGAGCGCGACGGCGCGGCGGGCGGCGTCGATGGCCTGGTCGGGCTTGCCGGCGCGACGGTAGAAGTTCGAGAGAACGCTCAGGTAGCGGGCGTTCTTCTCGTCGGGGTACTTCTCCATCATCCGTTCGAGGGTCGCGGCGGCCTCGTTGTACTGGTCCATCCGCTGCTGGGTGTCGGCGATCTCGAGGTAGATCTTGGGGTTGGGGGTCTGTTCGAGCATCAGTTGCTGAAGCTTGAGCAGCCGTTCGAGCCGCGCCTCCTTCCGCGATCCGCGCTCGGGGTTGGCGATGATGCTCAACACGGTGAAGGCCGATTGGGGAAGCGTCGGGGGGGTGGCCGAGAGCTGTTTCAGGCCCTCGTCGAGCATCTGCTCGGAGAGCGAGTCGTCGGCGGCCGCGGCCTGAAGCTGCGGCATGACGGCCTCGAAGCCCTGGGGACGCGCGACGGCCTCGCAGATCACCTTGAGCAGGTCGCCGGCCTTGTGCCGCTTCAACAGGGACGCGGCCAGCGCGCGGTAGCTCTGGGGCGTCCGCTCGGAGTCGAGCAGTTTCTTGTAGATCGCCTCGGCCTTCTCGTCCTGGCCGGTCTCGCGGTAGCGGTCGGCCAGCACGTATTGCAGCGGCACGTTCTTGGAGTCGCTGGCGGCGGCGGCTTCCAGCCGGGGGGTGATCTGGTCCTCCTGCTTCAGTTCCTTGAGCACGCGGGCCAGCAGTTCGTAGGCTTCCACCCCCTGGGGCTGTCGCTTGATGTAACGGTCGACCAGAGCCAGCGCCTGCGGTCCCTTCTGGGCTTTCAGCAGGGTGTCGGCCAGGAGCAGGGAGATCTGCGGGTTGGACTCGTCGTAGATCAACCCGCGCTCGAACGCCCTGATCGCCAGGTCCTTGCGGTCGGCGGCGAGGAAGGCGACGCCGAATTCCAGATACCTGCCGGCCGGTTCCTCGCCGAGGATGCGGTTCACGTCGGCGGGCGAGAGCTGGTTGGCGGCCTTGTCGTCGAGTTCCGCCATGACCTGCCCGAAGGCGTCGGCCGCCTTGTCGAGTTGGTTGAGCGGACCCGAGTAGAGCCGACCCAGCTCCAGTTGCCCCACCAGGCGACCCGGCGCGTGGGGCGCGAGCTTGGGATTGGCCAGGACGTTCTTCAAGAGGGTCTCGGCGGCCGCGTAGTCCTTCTTCTTGATATGGAATTCGAACAACCGCTCAAGCGTATCGGTGTCGCTGGGCTCGGCGGCCAGGGCGATCGTCCCGTACTTGACGGCCTGCTCGGGGCTGGCCAGCGGACCGACGTACAGCCGGCAGAGCCGACGCGCGATCGCCACGGAGTCGGGGTCGAGCTTGAACGCGTCTTCCAGCACCTTCGCCGCTTCGGTGAACGACCGACGATCCTCGAGGGCCCGGGCGGCGGTGAACAGCCGGATCGACTCGATCCGCTTGCGGTCCTCGACCGTCTGGGGGTTCTTGGGGACGAACGGCCTGGGCGGGTCGTCGACGGGTCGATTGAAGGCGGCCGAGACGTCGAGCTTGGCTTTCGCCTCGGGCTGCTCGGCCGCCCCGTCCGGCTTGGGATCGGTCGAGGCCGCCGGGGGCTGCTGGGCGATCCCGGCGCCGGCCGTCAGGGTGAAAAGCAAAAGCGCGATCGCCGGCAGCGTCCTGCGGCGACGGAACGCTCGAAACCATCGGATCGGCCCGACCATGTTCTCTTCTCCCCATCCAGGTAGCGCCGGAGGGCGCGAGTCGGGACGACGGTCCCTCGTCTGTGGTTTCATCCCGATGACCGACGTAGGTTGCGCAGTCGATCGTAGCACGGCCCCGCGGGGCCTGCCAAGATCTCATGAAGGCCGCGGCCCGGCGTCGATGGCCGGACCGGCGGCGTTTCGCGGTTCGAGGAGTTTCAATCACGCCAGGCGGCGGTCGACCTCGGGCAGCAGTCGGGCGAAGTCGAGGTTGCCGGGGCAGGCGGCGCGGGCCGCTTCGAGGTCGGCGCCGGCCCAGTCGCGGGCTTCGGCCGCGAGTCCGGCGTACTCCTCGCGGGCGATCGCGCGGTCGCCGTGCTGCTGGTAGTAGGTCAGGAACCGGGTGAGGTCCCCCAGCGCGGCGGTCGTGCCGGCGGCTTTGGAGCATCGGCCGTCGCAGTCGGCGCAGAGGGTCGGGCCGGCGGCGAGCAGGGCGTCGCGCAGCTCCTCGATCTGCGCCGCCTTGACCGGCTCGTAATTCCGGGCGGCGGCGGCGTTCTCGCGCAACTGGTCGGTGTTCCGCATCGAGACGCAGACCGAGCTGATCCGCTCGTCGGTCCAGATCGCGTGCAAGAGTCCCTGGTACGGGCTGAGGTTCCGCTCCTTGAGCAGCGGCACGCGCTTGACCACGTCGTCGAGGATGTCGCCGGTGGGCTTGTCGCCGAAGTAGTTGCCGGCGATCTGCTTCATGGAGATGATCCCGACCCCCTTCTTCCAGCAGGCGTCGATGGCCTTGTTGAGCGGCGACTCCTTGTCGAGCCAGGGGCGGTACTGGATCATCATCGCGTCGATGATCCCTCCCTCGGCGGCAGCCTCCATCATCGCCCAGCGGTCCTTGTGATGGCTCGAAAAGCCGATGAACCTGATCTTGCCCGACTTCTTGAGCTTGTCGGCGACTTCGGCCAGCTCCTTGCTCTTGACGAGCTTGACGGCCTGGTCGGTCGAGTGCATGTCGCCGAGGCCGTGGATGAAGAACAGGTCGATGTAGTCGGTCTTCAGCTCCGCCAGCCGCTCGTCGACCTGCTTGAGCATCTCGCCGGGCTCGCGGGGCATGTCCTTGGTGACCAGGAAGATCTGCTTGCGGATCTCGGGGGACTGCTCGATCCACTTGCCGACGGTCCCCTCGGTGCGGTAGACCTTCGCCGAATCGAACGTGCGAATCCCGTTGGCGAAGGCCAGCCGCAAGATCCGGTCGTACGTCGGCCCCCGGATGCCCCCCTGTTCGAGCATCGTCACCTCGACGCCCGTCCTGCCCAGCTTGCGCCTGGGCAACTCCTTGGGCTTCTGGGCGGCCTCCTGAGCCAGCGCCCCCGAGGCCAACCCCGCCGCCGGCGCGACGGCCGCGGCCTTCAGGAAGGCGCGACGATCCGCGTCGGGACCGATCGATTCGTGCGATGAATCCATGCTCGTTTCTCCTCTTGCTCGCGGTCGTGATCCAGCCATTGGGAATTGAGGTCACGCGGTCGGCGACGAACGCCGCATCCAGTATTGAAGGCGTCCCGGCCGTTGGCCATCGCAAAATCCCTTTGATTTCGCCCGGACCAGAAGACTACGAGAGACGCGGTCGCGACGCGCGTTCTCGATGGATCGGCGGCGGCGCCTGGACCAGACCGCGGGCTCGTCGGAATTCTCCGATTCGAGGGACGACGAAACTCGGCCCCCGATCAGGGCGGCGAGGATTTCGAGCTGCTCGTCGATGTAAGCGACGACGTCGCGGTGCAGCGTCTCGTGGTTCCTCTTCAACTCAACGCCGAGACGTAGTCGGCCTTGCCGTGGACGACCTGCTCGGCGATCGCCTTCTGCGCCCCATCGCGTCGATCGTGACGATGCCGCCTCGGACGTCGATCTTCCCCAGCAGTTCGGGGAGCGCCGTAATCTCGTTGGACTTGGCGTCGCAGACCTGCCGGCCCAGGGCCAGGCCGTAGTCGCCGGCCCAGGCGGCGACCACGTGCAACGCTCCCAGATTGTTCTGGGGTGCTGGTTGCGGCCGACGGCTGCGACGCGGTCTCAGCGGATCGATCGAATCCAGACCGAGACGTCGCGGATCACACGCGCGTCGACGATCCCCGGTTCGCCGTACTCGGCGGGGGTCGCCTTGCCTTCTCCTACCTGGAAGCAGTGGTTGAGGTCGGGATAGAGGTGGAACGCCGTGTTCGCCCGCCCCTTGAGCGCCTGACGGAACGCATCGAAGTCGACCTCGGTGACCTGATAGTCGCGGGCGCCCTGGAGGACGAGCACGGGCAGCCTGGTCTGGCTGCCTACGATCTTGGCCGACTGGACCTCGGCCAGCGACTTCCAGTAATGCACCGACGCCCCCAAGACCATCTCGTCGTCGCGGGCCTTGCCCGCCTTCATCCGGGCCAGGGCGTCGTCGATCGTCTTGTCCTTGGCGAGCGCGACGGCCTGGTCGGGGTCCACCTTCTTGATATGGTCGAGCTGATCGCGGATCAACTCGTGAGGGGGACGGTTCGAAGCCGCCATGAGGATCAGGCCGGCCAGCTTGCCGTCCTTCTGGGCGATCAGCGGGGCCAGCGCGCCCCCGAGGCTGTGCCCCAGTACGAAGACGCGGTCGGGATCGATCCCCGAGATCCGCCGGGCCTTGGCCAGCGTCGCCAGCACGTCGTCGACGACCTCGTCCATGACGGTGATCCTGGCCGCGACGGCCGGGGCCGCGAGCCGCGATGCGTGGGCCTTGGTCCGCTTGTCGTACCGCAGCACGGCGACGCCCCGGCTCGACAGGCCGTGCGCGAGGTCGCGAAACGGCGTGTTGGGGCCGATGGTCTCGTCGCGATCCTGAGGGCCGGACCCGTGGACCAGGATCACGAGCGGCGGCCTGTCCGCTCTCTTGGGCCGGGTCAACAGGCCGGGCAAGGGCCAGTCTTCCGCTCCGACCGTGACCTTCTCCTCGGTGAAGGAGCCCCGGTCGACGTACGGCGGATCGGCTCGCGCGGCGGCTCCTTCGGCCGTCTTCGGTTCTTCGGCGGGGGCCAGGAAGAAGCCTTCGATTCGTCCCTCCGCGTTGAAGCTGACCAGCGCGTCGAGGGCCGTGCTCTTGAACTCGCAACGGATCTTCGCCCGGCTCGACTTGCCGACCTCGTCCTCACGCGGCTCCCCCGTTTTCGTGATCGGGCCGAGTTGTTTGATCAGGCCTTCCCAGAGCTGCGACAGCTTGGCCGGCGGCAGCGCTTCTTTCATCTTGGCGTCGAAGTTCGCGGCCGCTTCCTCGAACTTCGACGCCTGACAGTTCTCCAGGAACGTCCGCGCGTCGTGCTTCAGATCACCCGCGGCGACCACCATCAGCAGGATCGGCAACACCCGGACCATCGCGATTCCTTCCCCTCGTGGTTCGATTCGCCTGAGCTTCCCCCTTTGGGATTCGCATCGCCCGAGCATTGTATTGAGATGAATTTCCGAACGTCACATGGAAGCGGGGGATCGCCGTCGGTTTGAGCCCGATGGGGCGGCCGTTGGAGGGCGAAGCGACGTCGAGGGAGACGAGCCACGGCCCTCGCGTCCGAGGCGGTTCGCCACGGCCTCGCGATCGCCCGGTCAGGGGAGCGGCGCCGGCGGCTTGAGCGCGGGGATTTCCAGGGTCCGGGTCTTCTTGGTTTTGAGGTCGACGACCTTGATCTTGTGGTTGTTGGTGTCGGCGACGTAGAGGCTGTCGCCGGCGACGCTCAGGCCGCCGGGCTGATAGAAGGTCGGCGGGTCGTCGGCGTCGCCGGACTCGACGGTCCCGACGAAGGTCGTTACGGTCGCGGTCGCGGGGTCGCAGACCTTGACCTTGTTGTTGTAGGTGTCGGCGATGAACAGCCGGCCGTCGCCGTAGGCGAGCCCCAGGCAGTGCTGAAGGCGGACCTGTCGGGGGCCCTTGCCGTCGCGGTCGCCGAACTCGAACAGCCCCTCGCCGACGATCCGGCCGACGTGGGGGGCGGGGCCGTCGATCCGGCTGACGATCCGGACGCCCGAGACCTCGGAGTCGGCGACGAACAGGTTCTTGCCGTCGGTCGCCAGTCCGCTGGGCTGAGCGAACCGAGCTTCCCGGAGATCGCCGTCGAGAATGTTCTCGTACCCTGATCCGGCCCACGAGCGGACCTCGCTTGTGACCGGGTCGTACTTCCAGATCTGGTGAGGGCCGGCCATGGCGATGTAGATCGTCCGCGAACCGGGGATCTGGATCACGTCCCAGGGGCTGGAAATCCGGGACGTCTTGCCTGGACCGATGAACGGCCGGCGGGGGTCGCCCTGGGCCTGCGTTCCGTCGCCGACGAGGGTCGCGACCTGCTTCGACGCGAGGTCGATCGCGCGGATCGCGTGGTTCTCGGTGTCGGCGACGTAGAGGGTGTCGCCTTCCAGGCACATGCCCTGCTGGCGGTTGAATCGGGCCCTGGCGAACCCGCCGTCGACCAACCCCTCGCCGCCGTCGCCGATGACGACCGGGTTCTTGCCTTCGAGGTCGGTCTGGATGATCCGGTTGTGGCCGGTGTCGGAGATGAACAGGCGATTGCTCTTGGCGTCTGCCAGCACCTTGCCGGGGAACAGGACCGCCTTGTCCTCGTACTGACTGTCCTCGGAGGCGAAGTGGACCGGCGTCTCGTCGAGCTTGCCCGCCTTGCGGTAGAGGTCGGCGAGTTGGCCGATGACCCGGTCGAAGCCCTCGTAGTTCCCCTCTCCGGAGACGGATTCGACGACCCGGCCGTCGGGGGCGATGAGGACCCGGGTCGGCCAGCCGCTGACCTGGAACCGCTCCCAGATCCGCATCTCGGCGTCGTTGGCCACCGGATGCTTGATCCGGTACTCGGCGACCTTGGCGCGGATGTTCTCGGTGTTCCGCTCGGCGTCGAACTTGCCGGAGTGGACGCCGATGACGACCAATTCGTTCTTGTACTTCTTCTCAAGCTTTTCGAGGTCGGGGATGATGTGGTGGCAGTTGATGCAGCAGTAGGTCCAGAAGTCGAGGAGGACGATCTTCCCCTTGAGCGAGTCCAGATCGATCGGCCCGGAGTTGATCCAGCCGACCGCCCCGGCGAGGCTCGGCTTGAACTCGCCGGGCTGCTGAGCCGACGCGCCGGCGAGGGGGGGGACGCCGAAAATCGACGGCCCGACGAGCAACGCGACGGCCAGGGGAAGCCAGCCCGGGAGGCTGATGTTCTTGAACCGACGTCCCTGCATGGCTGAATCTCCTCGTCGAGGGGGGCGCGTGGGTGGGATGGAGACGTTGTGACCTAGAGTCTCATTGTAGACGACCGGTCGGGGTTCGACAGGCCATTTCGGCTTCAGGTCCGGCGGCGGCTCGCCTCCCGAGCCCGAAGCGGCGGCGCGAAGCCTTCCTACGAGTTTCTTCGGGTTCCCCCTCTCCGGTCGTCGGGGTCGGGCGCCCGAGGGCGCTTCGAGCTTGGGATTCCCAGGTTGGCCGGTCCCCTTCGGCGATGTTAAGATCGTGTGGCGGGGGTTGGAGGATCGACGGGGCGGGACGTTTCTCCGGCCGCGTCTTACACGTGCAACAGGGCGATCATCGTGAGCCAGGACAAGTCTCTGATCTGCACGTCGACGAGCCGAGTCGACCCTTACGGCGAGTTGAAGGTGTTCGCGGGGAGCGCCAGCACGACGCTGGGCGCGGCCATCTGCGAGCAACTGAGCGTCGACCTGGCGAAGTCGGAGACGAAGACGTTCAGCGAGGGCAACGTCTTCGTCCGGGTGCTCGAAAACGTCCGAGGCCGCGACGTTTACGTGATTCAGGGGACGGAATATCCGGTCAACGACAATTTCATGGAATTGTTGTTCTGGATCGACGCCTTCAAGCGAGCCAGCGCGACCCAGGTCACGGCGGTCATCCCGTTCTTCTCCTACGCCAAGGGGGACAAGAAGGACGAGCCCCGGGTGTCGATCCGGGCGCGGGTCTGCGCCGATTGCATCGAAGCGGCGGGCGCCGACCGGGTCTTGACGCTCGACCTGCACAGCCCGCAGATCCAGGGGTTCTTCAAGATCCCCGTCGACCACCTGTACGCGATGCCGGTGCTGGTCGACTACTTCCGCCGCAAGGAGATTCCCGACCTCGTGGTGGGTTCCCCCGACGTCGGCTTCGGCAAGCAGGCTTACAAGTTCGCCGAGATGATCGGCGCGCCGGTGGTCTTCGGCAACAAGGTCCGCCGCGGCCACGACGAGAACGCCGAGATGCTCGACATCGTGGGGGACGTCAAGGACAAGAACGTCCTGATCGTCGACGACTTCACGATCACCGGCGGCACCCTGATCGAGATGGCCGTCGCCTGCAAGCAGCGCGGGGCCAGGGACATTTACGCCTGCGTCTCGCACGGGGTCTTCTCCAAGGGCTCCGCCGCCAAGCTCGCCCGATCGCCGATCAAGGAACTGGTGATGACCGACACCATCGGCTACCGGTTCGAGCCGCTGCCCCCCTGCGTCAAGGTCGTCACCATCGCCGGCCTGTTCGCCGACGCCATCATGTCGATCCACCGCCGAGAGAGCGTCAGCCGGCTGTTCAATTACTGAGACCGCGCCAAGACCGGATCGCGACCTTGTGTCGATTCTCGGATTGACACGTTCCACGGAGGGCATAGCCTGAGCGGAGCGACTTCAGATTCAACGCCCGCCACGGAGGGGTCCTGGTCATGCATCGACTTCGCAGATCGCGTGGGGAGCGTGCGTTCACCCTGATCGAGCTGCTGGTGGTGATCGCGGTCATTGCGATCCTGATCGCCCTGCTCCTGCCCGCGGTGCAGTCGGCCCGCGAGGCGGCGCGGCGGACGTCGTGCCGGAACAACCTGAAGCAGATCGGCCTGGCTTTGCACGGGTATCACGACGCCTGGCGGAGCTTGCCGCCGGCCTATCTGGCCCGGCCGTCGCCCGGCCTCGAACTCGGCGCGGGCTGGGGATGGGGGATGCTCATCCTGCCCTACTCGGAGCAGAGGCCGTTGTACGGCGCCGCGAACTTCGACCTGGGATTCGGCGAGGTGCAGGGGAACCGCCCGGATTTCCCCGGCGGCCTGTTCGCGAACATGACCGTGAGACGGATCAGCCTTTCGATGTACCTATGCCCGAGCGGCGGGGGCGGCGATGGGCCGATCGACCTGGGGCTCGGTTCCGCAAGCGTCGCCGAGTCTCCGGGGCAGTACATCGCCTCGGCGGGATGGATGGACTCCTCTCGGTCGCCGATCCAGGGCGACGGCGTCCTCTATCCGAACAGCCGGGTCGCCATCGGCGCCATCGAGGACGGAACGAGCGCGACCCTGATGATCGGCGAGCGCTCGCGCAACCAGGCCGACGCCGCCTGGGCCGGCAGCTTCGGGAGTCGTTCCGAGCCGGGCCCCCTCTGCACCAAACGGGGATGGCCCGCCCAGTCGTGCGTCGGGATGATGTTCTTGCTGATGGGCAGGACCGGCCCCTCGTCCGACGTCCTGAGCGGCGCCTCTCCCGGTGGGAACTCGCTCAACCGCCAGGCCGGTCCCGACGGTTTCGCGAGCCTGCATCCCGGCGGCTGCCTGTTCCTGTTCTGCGACGGCTCGGTTCGATTCATCAAGGAGACGACGGCCCCGCCGGTCGTCCGGGCCCTGGCGTCCCGAGCCGGCGGCGAGATCGTCGGCGCCGACCAGTACTGAGAGTGATTCGCCCTACCCGACGTGGTTCGAGAGGACGGCGGTTGGTACGCTTGGTCGTGGTGGTTTCACGGCTTGCGAGGAATGCGCATGGCGCTGTACGTCGACGCCGACGCCTGCCCGGTGAAGGACGAGGTCTACCGGGTGGCACGGCGGTATGAGTTGAAGGTGTTCGTGGTGTCGAACTCGGTGATCCGGGGGCCGAACGAGCCCCTGGTCGAGATGGTGGTCGTGAGCGGCGGGGT
>CALCIC010000448.1 GCA_937907405.1 uncultured Isosphaeraceae bacterium
TTGGCGATCATCTCATAGATGGCGTCGTGATCACCGGTCAGGAACATCCACCGCCCCGGGACCGCGCCGAACCGCCTGGCATAGTCGGCCAGGACGGCCGGAGTGTCGTGCTCGGGATCGACCGAGATGCTGACGAGCAGAGCGTCGCTGCCCGCGAGCCGCGCCTGGAGGCTCTTCATGATGCTCGTGATTCGAGGGCACGAGAGCTGGCAACGGGTGAAGATGAACGAGCCGATCCAGACCCGGTCGGCGAGCGTCGCGTCGGTGATCGTCTCGCCGGATCGTTCGGTCAGGCGGAACGGCCCCGCGTCCATCGCCGCTTCGCCGAGGTCCTGGGCCGCTCTGGAAGTCTCGCCCGGCCTTCGAATCGTCGAGAGGCAGAGCAGGCCCGAAGCCAGGAACGTCAAGAGTACGATGAGCAAACCGCGCTTGTAGGCCGATTCCACGATGCCGCCGCCTGGCTGGTTGGCCGGCGGCCGGGAGCGCCGGCCGCCGGTCGGAAGTCTTGTTCTTACGGATTTAGGAGTCGAGGACCGCCATGAAGTCGAACGTCGGTCGAGTACCGATCGCCCGTGCGTTCGACGTCTCCGGCTCGGCCGCCCGATCCTCGGATTCATCGTACTTCAACGACATGTCCGGCATGAGCGCGAATGTCAAGATCGTCGCCAGGAGCAGGGTGGGCGCGATCAGGATGTAGACCCAGTTCCCCTCGAACTTCAGGTGCATGAAGTACCAGCCGACCATTCCGGCCTTGATGAGGGCGCAGAACATCAGGCCGAGGACCAGGAGCGTGAAGTAGTCCTTGAAGATCCGGGCGTAGAAGTACTCGATGACGGTGAAGACGAGCAGCCCGAACCAGACCTTGAGGTAGGGGGCGTGCGATTCGGCTTCGATCTCGGCGGCGACGGCGTCCGGGGGGATCGCGACGGCTTGGTCGGACATGAGCGGGGTCCTTCGCTTCAATTAGACGAGGTAGACGATGGTGAACAGGATGATCCAGACGAGGTCGACGAAGTGCCAGTACAGGCCGACGTTCTCGATCGTGGCGTAGTTCGCCTTGTTGTACTTGCCGGTGAGCGACTGGAGGAACACCGCGATCATCGCGATCACGCCGGCCGACACGTGGGCCCCGTGGAAGCCCGTCATGGTGAAGAAGCACGAGGCGAAGATGCTGACCGAGGGCCTGAAATGCCCGGTCGCGCTGATCCCCACCGGGTAGTGGTGGCCGATCATGAGCTGGTAATACTCGTACACCTGGACGCCGACGAACGCCCCGCCGATCACGACCGTGGCCAGCAGATACGCGGAGCATTTGGACTTCTTGTTCTCCTGGATCGCGGAGAGGGCCAGCACCATCGTCACCGACGAGCAGATCAGGACGAACGTGTTGAGCGCCGTCAGGTCGATGCTCAGCGGGTTCGTGAGATGGTCGTACGGCTTGGGCCAGCCGTGGATCACCAGTTCCTCAGGCACGGCCTTGGCGCCAAGCGCCGAGAGTCGGTCGATGAGCGCCTTGGCGTGGCCGTGGCTGAGACCGCCGACGACCCCGTGGGGCACGGCCGCGATGATCCGCTCGACTTGCTCGGGGGTCTGTCCGGTCGCGTGCCCGACCGCTTCGGCGACCGCCTCGGCCGAACCGCCCCCCAGCGACGTGATCAGAATCCCCGTCGCGCCTTCGACCTCGGCGATGTTGGTGGTCGGCGCGTAGAGGTTGCTGTACCCTCGCGCCGAACTTCCCGCCCGGAGGACGATGTACGAGCCGATCAGGCCGGTGAAGAACATCACCTCGGTCGCCAGGAAGACCCACATGGCCACCTTGCCGGGCGTGATCGGGTGCTTATGGTCGGTCGAGCGGCCGTGGCCGGTCGAGGCCGGAGTGGTCGAGACGTCGGCGTGTGCCATCGTGTTGGAAACCCCTGAGACGAAACCGAGAAAGAAGCCGAGCGACCCGCCCCCACGGCGCGACGGTCAGGCCGGCAGCGGATTCAGGACGAGCAACAGCAAGATCGCCGGCAGATACACGATCGAGGCCCGCAGCAGCCGCCGGGCGGTCGCGTCGTTGACGTTCGACCAGAACCGCACCGACGATTCCAGGTAGGCCAGGCCGAGGATCAACGCCCCGACGAAGTACAACGGACCCGCCATCCCCACGATCGCCGGCAGCAGGCCGACCGGCACCAGCGCCAGCGCGTAAAGGGTCGACTGACGCGCGGTGAGCACCCCCGAGGGATCGACGCTCGGGAGCATCTTCATCCCCCCTCGCGCGTAGTCGTCGCGATAGATCCAGGCGATCGCCAGGAAATGCGGAAACTGCCAGAAGAAGACGATCAAGAACAACGCCCAGGCCTCGACGCCCAGGGTTCCCGTGGCGGCCGCCCAGCCGATCATCGGCGGCAGGGCGCCGGGCACTGCGCCGACCACCGTGTTGAACGTCGAGTGCGGCTTCAATGGAGTATAGGCGTAAACGTAAAGCAAGAAGGTGGTGAGGGCCGTCGCCGCCGCCAGGCCGTTGGCGCCGATCAACAGGATCAGCGTCCCGATCGCGCCCAGGGCCGCGCCGAAGACCGCGGCCTCGGCGGGCGTCAACCGGCCGCTGGGCAGCGCCCGGCGGCTCGTCCGCCGCATTCGGGCGTCCCGATCCCGCTCCAGGTGCTGGTTGAGCGCGCTCGCGCCGCCGGCCACCAGCCCGGCGCCCACCAGGGTGAGGGCGAGCGTCATCGGATGCGCGCTGCGGCGGGCGCCCAGCAGGAAGCCGACCCCCACCGTGATCAGGACCATGAGCACGATCCGGGGTTTCGTGAGCGAAACATAAGCCGAAACCCGGCTCCCGACCGCGGCCGCGACGGCGCCGTCGGCGGATCGGGAGACCAGTGCGTCTTGGCCTACGGAGACTGCGGGTTTCAAGCGAGGACCTCCAGCGGAACCTGTGCGGACGGATTCGAAGGGGATGCGGCGGGCTCGGTCGGGTTCGAGGGGCCCAGCCGGCGGAACGCCTTCAGCGTGAGCGCCAGCGACGCGGCCAGCAGCACCGCGCCGTTGGTTTGATGCCCCGTGCGGACCACCGCTTGATAAAAGCCGACGGGGCGGGGGAGGCCGCCGAACGGCAACAGCGAGACGAAGGCGCCGAGCCCCAATGCGATCTGAATCGAGGCGACCACGACCTGGACCCAGGCCGCGCGGACGACCGATCGAGGGGCCGAGACCCGCCTCGCCCGCGCCAGGAAGACCACCGTCGAGGCCAGGATCGCCAACGCGAGGCCGCCGTGGATCAACGCCGGCGACAATCCGCCGAAGTGTCGGACCGACGCCCCCAGCGCCACCTGGCCGTAGATCAACGCCAGGTTGAAGACCGAGTGCGCCCTCAGTTTGGCGAGGTCGGGCGCCGGCCGATCGGCCCTCAGCCAGTCGCGGCCGGTCGTCACCGCAAGCGCCGTCATCATCGCGAAGAACGCCTGTCCCAGGCAGCCGTGGAGGGCCGCCAGGAGCGTCGAGAGCTGCGTCACCCGGGTCCCGCCCAGAATTCCCTGGACGATCACCACGACCAGCGCGGCGACCGCCAGCCCCTTCATCCATCTTCGCGATTCGAACGCCAGGAACCAGCCGCAGAGCGCCAACGTCGCCAGGCCGACGGCGGCCCCGTAAAGCCGGTGCGTGTGCTCGACGCGGACGCCGAACGGGGCGTTCCAGAAGTCGTACAGGAACATGTTGACGCCGAACGTCGTCGGCCAGTCGGGCACGGCGAGCCCCACCTGGTAGGTCGTCACCGAGCCGCCGACGAACAACAACGGCAGCGTGAACACCGCGGCGAACACCGCGATCCAGTGCGGACCACGTCGGTAGGCCGGTGGCGCGTCGGGAATGGGATTCAAAGGCGAGGTCGAGCGTGTCATGCGTTCGGCTAACCCGACGTCCGGATGAACGTCGTCCTGGATGAAATCCTTCAGTCGACCGCGGCCGCGGGCGCCGCGGATTGTGGAAGAAACCCGTCCCCTCCCGCTCGCGAACCCTGCCGGGGGCGGCGAGCGAGGGGTTGGGACGGTCGCGCGATCAGGCCATGACCGGATCGAGTGCGATGTTGTCGGGCATGGGGACGGTCTGGGGCAGGAAGTCGTTTTCCACGCCGGGGACGCTGAATTCGTAGGGGGGGTGGTAGACCACCGGCAGCGTCGCGAAGTTGTAATGCGGCGGCGGCGAGGTCGTCGTCCACTCCAGCGAGTTCGCGTGCCAGGGATTGGGCCCGGATTCCTCCCCGACGACCAGGCTGGCCAGGAAGTTGTAGGCGAAGATCAACTGAGTCAGCCCCAATCCGAATGCGGACAGGGTCATGAACTGGTTCATCCCGACCACTCCCGGCCCCCTGAGGAACTCGTAGGCCGTGGGGTCGGCGATCCGCCTCGGGTGGCCGTGCATCCCGATGATGTGCATCAGGAAGAACGTGCCGTTGAAGAAGATGAAGGTGAGGAAGAAGTGGATCATCCCCAGCCGCTCGTTCATCAACCGGCCGAACATCTTCGGATACCAGTAGTAGATCGCCGCGAAGATCGCGAACGTGCTGCCGCCGAAGAGGACGTAGTGGATGTGGCCGACGATGTAGTACGTGTCGTGGATGTGCATGTCGACCGGCGTGGCCGCCATGAAGATCCCCGACAGGCCGCCGATGATGAACATGGCCACGAAGGCCATGGCGTTGAGCATCGCCGACGTGAACTGGATCCGGCCGCCCCACATCGTCCCCAGCCAGTTGAACACCTTGATGGCCGAGGGGAGGGCGATCATCATCGTCGACAGCATGAAGGTGGCGCCGAGCTGGGGGTTCATGCCCGACTGGAACATGTGGTGGCCCCAGACGATGAACCCGAGGCCGGCGATGCCCGCCAGGGCCAGCACCATCGGCTTGTAGCCGAACACCGGCTTCCGCGAGAACGTGGCGATGATGTCCGACACGATCCCCATGCCCGGCAGGATCATGATGTAGACCGCCGGGTGCGAATAGAACCAGAACAGGTGCTGGAAGAGCAGGGGGCCGCCGCCGCCGACCACCGAGGGCGCGTTGGCGACCGTCCAGCCGACGGGGCTGAAGAAGTTCGTCCCCGCGGTCCGGTCGAGGAGCTGCATGACCAGCGCCGAGGTCAGGACCGGCAGGGCGAACGCCTGGAGGATCGCCGTGATGAACATCGCCCACACCGTCGTCGGCATCCGGAACATCTTCATGCCCGGGGAGCGGAGCATCACGATCGTCGTGATGTAGTTGATCGACCCCATCATCGACGAGACCCCGACGAACAGGATCGCCAGCAGCCAGAGCGTCTGGCCGTTGAGCGAGCCGGGGGTCGACCATCGCGCGACGGTGAGCGTCGGGTAGCTCGTCCAGCCGGCCTCCGGCGCGCCCCCTTCCACGAAGAACGAATAGGTGATGATGATGAACGCGGGCCACATGAACCAGTATGAGAACATGTTCAGCTTGGGGAACGCCATGTCCCGCGCGCCGATCATCAACGGGATCAAGAAGTTGCCGAAGGCGCCGGTCAGGAGCGGGATCACCACGAAGAAGATCATGACCGAGGCGTGCATCGAGAACAGCTTGTTGTAGAACTCCGGCGGCATCTGGTAGCCCAGGGCCGGGTCCGACCAGAGGGCGCGCGCCAGGATCGGCACCGGCTTCCAGGGCCAGGCGAGCTGCCAACGCACGGCCATCGCCAGCAGGCCGCCGAGCACGAAGAAGATCAGCCCCGAGAACAGGAACTGGATGCCGATGACCTTGTGGTCTTGCGAGAAAACGTACTTCGTCAGGACGTTCGAGGGCGCAGGATGGATGTGGTCGTCGTGGCCGTGGGCATGACCGTCGCCGCCTCCCGTGCCGGAACCGTGGGCGCTCAAGTCCGCACTCATCTTCGATTACCTCCCCTGGGGTTCCGAGGCCATCGAAAGTTGGCTGCGGTTCTGCTCCGCCAACTGGTCGGCCTGCCACTTCTGGAATTCTTCTTCGGTCTCGTGGACCGTGACGTTGCCGCGCATCTTGTAGTGCCCCCAGCCGCAAAGCTCGGCGCAGGCGAGTTCGAAATGGCCCGCCGTGTCGGAGTCGAACCAGACGGGGATCGTCATCCCCGGCACCGCGTCCTGCTTGATCCGCATGTGGGGGAGGAAGAACGAATGGATCACGTCCGACGACTTGAGCTGGATCAAGGTCGTCCGGTTCTTCACGAAGTGCAGGTCGCTGACGGTGAACAGGTCGTCGGCGGTGTTCAGCTCGCCGTCGGGCCCCGGATACTTGATCACCCACTGGAACTGACGACCGGTGATCTCGGCCAGGACGGGGACCCGGGGGGTCGCCGACCGAAGCTTGATGCTCGCCCACGTGTCCATCTGGTACAGGGCGATGAACACCAGGATCGACGCCGGGACGATCGTCCAGACGACTTCCAGCCGCTGGCTGCCGTGGAAGTACTGCGCGGG
>CALCIC010000449.1 GCA_937907405.1 uncultured Isosphaeraceae bacterium
GAGGCCGACGGCACGATGCAGGCGCTGGAATTCGACGTGCCGATCAAGGAGTCGAGCTGGTGCGCGTTCCGCATTCTCCTCTCATCCCATACCAACCCGATCTTCGTCACGGTCGGCGACAAGCCGATCCGGGCCTCACGGAAGTCGGCCGAATGGTGCCTGAAGTCGGTCGATCAGTGCTGGTCGCGGAAGGAGCCGGCCATCAGGGCTTCTGAGAAAGACGACGCGCGCAAGGCCTACGACGTCGCCCGAGCGGCCTATCGCAAGATCCGCGACGAATCGACCGAAGATTAAGGAGCGTGTTCATCGCGAGGCGGGGCGGCGACGAAGGGAAACGGCATGGAAGCCGAGGACGATGTTTCGCATTCCGCGAACGTCTGGACGGGTCTGCGGATCTTGTTCGTGACGCTCGTGCTCTGTCGCGGCCTCGTCGTGGCCTGCGCGCTGCCTCCGTTCGAAGCCTGGGACGAGTATCAGCACGTCGGCTACGTCCAGCACGTTGCGGAGACGGGCCGCGCCGCGATCCTTCACGAGACGAACGTGCCGGATTCGCTCCTCAAGGCGCTGCCGGACTATCCGCAAAGTCCCGGCGCCCTGGAGCACGTCGCGCGTTACGGCGTGCTCGACTATGCGACCTTCTGGTCGAACGGACCGGGGCGGCGTTGGTCGCCTGGCGACGGCCCCATCGAGCCGCTGCCGCTCTACGAAGCACAGCACGGCCCCAGCTATTATCGACTCGTCGCGCCCATTTACAAATTGGCTGGCGGCGTGGACGATCTGAAGTCGTCGGTGGCCGTGCTGCGGCTGCTCAACTTGCTGATGATCGCCGGCGCGGTCTGGCTCGCGCTGGGAGCGGTCGGCCGCCTGGTGCCGGACGTTCGCTTCGCGGCGCTGTTCGGGTTCTTGATCGCGACTCAACCGCTGTTTCTGATGAACGGCGTCCGGGTCGCCAACGACGCGCTTGGGGTCCTGTTGGCGACCGCCGTCGTCACCCGGGGACTCGCCCTGAGCGAGGGGCCGTTCCTGCGACGCTCGATCGCGCTCGGCCTGCTCACCGGCCTGGCGGTGCTCGCCAAGTCGGTCAATCTCGGACTCGCGCCGTTCGTGGCGTTCTGCTGGCTCGTCGCGTCATACCAGCGTCGCGCGCCGTTGACCCGCGCACTGACCTCGGCGATGGCCGTCGCCGTCGCCTCGCTCGTAGTCTGCGGCCCGGAGCTCGTCTCCAACCTGTTCCGATACGGCGCGGTCACGCCGATGGTCGAAGCGATGCAGAACCGCAAAAACGGGTTGACCGTCCACGATCTGTTGCAAACCGCGCAAGGGATGGGATGGCTCGCCAAATTCAACGGCTTATGGTTGTATGACAATCAATGCACGATCGGCTGGAGCTTCTTCCATCCGCGCCTGCGTCTGGTGGTGAAGTACCACGAGTTGGCGACGCTCTGCCTGATGGGCTGGGGGTGGCTGGCGTTCGCCTGGACGCGCCCCCGCCCCGCTGTGTTCCGGTCAAGGGCCGTGCCGGCGGCCTGCCTGGTTCTGTGCGTCAGCTTCACGACCGCGCTCGCCTATCACATGGTGCAGTCGAAGCTGGCGCGCGGGACTTCGATGACGAACACCTGGTACGCCGCCGCGACTCTTCCATGGTTCTTGTTGCTCGTCGGCGGCGGCGGTTTGAACTGGCCGTTCGCTCGGCTTCGCCCTATACTACCCCTGATGCTGGCGGCCAACTTCGTGACCGCCGAACTGACGACGATCTGGGGCCGGCTGATCCCGACCTGCACCGGCGGCGCGACCGGCTGGGGGGCCCTTCAGCGCCTCGCCGAACTTCAACCGGCGTTCCTCGGAAGCACGACTCTGCTCGCCGCGACGGCGACGGAATTCATCGTGCTCGCAACGGCCGTCGTCGTCTGGGGCGGCAGCGTCGTTCGCGTCGAAAGGACGAAACATCATGAGTGACCCGAGTCACGACCGGAGTCTGGAATCGGCCTTCGACGGCCAGGCGAGTCGATTCGAGCGCGCTCCGGTTCAGAGCGATCCCGCAGCCTTGGCCCGGTTGGTGAACAAGGCCGGATTCCCCGTCGGCGCCTACGTTCTCGACGCGGGATGCGGACCAGGGCTCGTGAGCGCTGCGTTCCTTGAGGCCGGTTATCGGATCGAAGGCGTCGACCTTTCCGGCGAGATGGTTGATCGCGCGCGAAAACGGTGCGCCTTCGCGGCCGATCGAGCGCGGTTCCGTCAGGCGTCGATCTTCGCCCCAGAGGTTGAAGCCCTCGCCCCCTTCGACGGCGCGGTCTCGCGGTATGTGATTCACCACATGCTCGACGCCGAAGAATTCCTGGCGCGGCAGGCGGCGTTGCTCCGCCCCGGGGGCGTCCTCGTCGCCTGCGACCATGTCACGTCTCCCTCGCCCGAGTCCGCCGAGATTCATCGTCGTCTGGAAGTCGCCCGCGATCGCAGCCACACGAACAACCCGAGCAGCGGTCGAATCGTCGACCTGTTCGGCTTGCTCGGATTGATCGACGTGAGCCTATGCGAGGAATCGTTCACTCTCGACTTCGACGAATGGTTCGACCGCGGCACGCCCACCGAAGCCAAGGACGCCGTCCGCGCCCGACTCGTCGCCGGCGTGGACGTTCGGGGCTTCTCGGCCAGGGTCCAGACCGATCAATCGATCCAGATCCATTGCATCCGAGCGATCGTCCGCGGCGTCAAACCGACTGCGACGTGACGCGGCCGTCCCGCGCGGGCGCACGAGGGACGGCTTCGGATTCAGGCCCGACGAAGCTCTCGGACGCGGCCCGAAACAGGGCCTCATACTGGTCGACGAACCAGGGGTGAGAGGGAAGACTCCCCAGCACCCAGCGCGACTGAGCAGCGAAATCGGCGCGGCGGCGGTCGTTCCCGATCAAGTCGGCCAGACGCCGCGCCAGGCCGTCGACGTCCCCGGGCTCATAGAATAACGCGTTGATACCCTCGCGTACCTGTTCGACGATCCCGAAGACCGGCGTCGTGACCAGGGGGAGGCCGCACGCCAAGGCTTCGAGCACCACGCGGGGGTAACTTTCGATGCGTGACGTGCAGCAGAACAGGTCGGCCGCCGACCAGTACCGCGTGGTGTCGCCCGTCTCGGGGAAGATCTTGAACCGGTCTCGACGGTCGGCCGGGAGGTCCGCCCCCCTCCGCTGAAGCACGCCGCTGTACTGAAGCGAGTCGCGCGCGCCGACGACGACGCAACGCGTCCGACGAACCGCGTCGGCCGGCAGCCATCGAAACGCCTCCAGCAGATCGAGCTGACCTTTTCGCTCGCAGACGGTCCCCAGCGACAGAAGACAGATCTCGCCGTCGTCGAGGCCCAGCGCCCGCCGCGCGGCCGCACGGTCGGCCCCGTCGAACCTGGCTCGAAATCGGTCGAGGTCGAGCGGCGTGGGAATCCTTGTAAAGTTTGCTTGCGTGTTGAAGTCTTCCCACACGTCGAGCGATCCTCGCGAGGCGAACACGACGCGGTACGGCGCCGCCAGCGAGGCAAGCGCCGCCCCTCCCACGCTAGGGGGGAGATCGCCGAAATACGTCTTCCAGGGCTCGCTCTCGTGTACGCTCCAGACCGACGAGAGTCCGACTCGACGGGCGGCCAGAACAGCCCAGAACGTCTGGAGCGTGTTCGCGTGCAGACAATCGAAGTCGCCGCCGGCGATCCGACCCGCCAGCGCGCGGAGTTCACGCTCCAGATGATCCGCGGAGTCCGTCGCGCCGATCAACGCCGGACGAATCTCGACGGAGATCCCGGCCTTCTCGTATTCCGCCCTGAGCGGCCCGTCGCTCGGGCTGATCACCGTAGCCGTCAGTTTGGAAGATCGCCCGAGCGCGGCCGTCAACTCGTGCTGGATCAGCGGCGCGCCTTCCCAGTTCAGGTTGTGCGTGGCGACCAACACGCGAAGCGGGCGCGTCGGCGGCCCGAGCGGAACCACCGTGGGCCGCGGTTGCAGATCGGACGACGAGGCGTCGACGTGCGGGCTGAGATAAGGCTCGACGTACTCGGAATGGCGCTCGCGGAACTTCGCGATCTCGCGAGGAGGCGCTACGCCCGGCGTCCGGGCCCGCGACCAGACGACCTCCGCGTCGGACGAAACGACGCAGCGGAGTCCACGCGCACGGAGTCGCAGACAATAATCGACGGCGAACAGGCGGTCGGGGAACGCCCCCGCATCGAACCCGCCCAGTTCCATAAACATGCGCCGACTCGTCAGCAAGCAAACCGCCGACAGCGCCGAGACGTTGCGGCTCACCCGGGCGAGGTTCAGGTACCCCTGATCCCACACCGGGAGCCCGTGGAACACCTCGCGCCCGCCCCCCTGTTCCGCGTCGATCGACAGGCCCGCATGATCGAGCCGCCCCTTGCCGTCGACCACTCTCGGCCCGACGGCGCCCACCCCCTCAAGCCCCAGCCAGCCGACCAACTGACTCAAGCACCGAGGCGAGTTCGTCGTCGCCCGGCCGTCCAGGAACAGGATCAGTTCCTCCTGAACATCCTCCGTCAACTGATTCCAGAGCGAGGCGCGAGGTCGATTCACTCCCTCGATCGTCGTCACGCCGAAATCCCACCCGTCCGCATCGAGTCTCGGGTTCAGACCGTCCCCGACGACGACGTAAACGCAGAAGTTCTTATATGTAGAGGTTACGAGTTGCGAGAGCAACGACAGGGTCGACGACCGATCCTCCTCGACGACCAGGATCGCGACCCGAGGCCCGTCGTCACTCATCACAGGCTGAAAGATCGCCGAGCCGTCGCGTTCCGCCCACGTTGGGATCACCACGTTGCATTCGACCCCGCGACGGTCGAACGCCTCTTGCACGGCGCGTCGGCCGGCGTCAAGGCTCGCGGGCTTCTCACGACCTCCCGCGGCCGTCGAGCCCGGCAGCACGCGCCAGTGGCAAAGCATCTGAGGAACATGGACGACCCGGCGCGCGCGCTCGCTCGCGCGGAGCAAAAGGTCATGATCCTGCGACCCCTCGAAGCCCACTCGCAGGCCGCCGAGTTCATGATAGAGCATCGTCCGGATCGCCTTCGCGTGGCCCATGTAACAATACGAAAGCAACAGTTCGGGCGACCAATCGGGCTTGAACTCGGGCGCGAACCGGCGGCCGTGCTCATCGATCTTGTCATGATCCGAGTAGACGAGATCGACGTCGGAATTCGCATGGATTTCCAGCGCAAGGAGCGCCAGGCAATCGCGATCGAGCACGTCGTCGTGGTCGAACAAGACGACGAACTCCCCCGTCGCGAGCGCCGCGCCGGTGTTGGTCGCGGCCGAAATCCCGCCGTTTTCGACGCGGTCGACCAGACGAATCCGATCGTCGATCGACGCCCAACGTCGGAGCAACGGCCGGACGTGTTCTTGAGCGCTCGCGTCGTCGACGAGGATCAGCTCCCAATCGTCATAGGATTGCCCGACGACGCTCGCGACTGCTGCGTCGAGGACGGGCTCGGGCGTATTGTAGACCGGCGTCACGACGGTGAACCGAATCGGCCGGTCCAGGCCCGCGACGGCCTCGCCGAGTCGCCGGACGCGGCGCGCGGTCGTCTGGTTGCGGGCTCTCCAGGCCTCATAGGGCTCGACGGCCTCGCCCCGGACCGTCGGCGGCTTCGGGCGAAACCGACGCGTCAGGACGCGGAGCTTCCGTCGCGTCCTGACCACGGCCGGCCCGAATCCATCGGACCTCAGGACGTTGACGAAGCGTTTCGAAAGATGCGCCGCGCGTCGTATCAAGGGCGCACCCCCGCGCGGGTTGTGGTTCGAGCCGGCCGGCCGGGATGGGATGGAATCACGATCGCGTCCTCTGAGTCGATGACGATCCCGGACGTGGCGCCGTCCAGGACCAGTCGCCTGACTCATACGACGATCGCGCGATCGCGTCAATCCGAACCCTCACGCCGTCCGGCCCCCGGGTTCGAGTCAACTCTTGCTCGCGGTGCTACGCTTGCCGGCCTGGTTTGCGGCGGCGGCCGCCACCAGGTCCGGTATGTAGTTGCCGATCGCGCCCTTGTCGACGTAAGTCCTCCCGTAGGAACTCGTGCTGTACTGGTTGCCGACCAGCCAGTTGTAATTCGCCCCCGCAAGAAACGCCACGCCGAAGGCGCCGTTCGGGAACGCCACGCCGTATCCCGACTTGCCGATGAAATTGTTGGCCATGTAATTCGAAGTCGAATTCGCCAGCACGATGCCGTTGGAGGTGCTGCCGGCGATCACGTTGTACTGAACATTGGTCCATGTCACGCCCGCCTGCATTCCAATTCCGGAATCCTGGCCGGGGATGACCGCCGTTTGAGCGGCGTTCAGACCGATGATGTTGCTCTGCACGTAGTTCCCGGTCGCTTTCGGATAGTCGGGGTTGCCGAGAGCGACGCCTGCTCGGGGGTTGCCGGAGATCACGTTGCCTCCCCAGGGCCCGCCGATGACGTTCCCCTGAGACCCGCTTGCCAGCAACACGCCCACGCCGTTGGGGATGGCGTAAGTCCCCCCGAAGTTGGTCCCGATGAGGTTGCCGAAGACCACGTTGCCGGCGGTCGTGGGGCTGAGCATTTCCACGCCGATGACCGCGTTGCCGGAGATCACGTTGCCGGGGCCGACGTAGTTTCCCTGCGCGCCCGCGCCGAAGAAGACGCCGCTGTGCTGGTTTCCATAGCTCGCCGCCGTGGCGCCGGTCGGGTCCGTGCCGATGAAGTTGTACTGGATCGCGTTGCCTTTGTAGACGTCCCCCGAACCGTCGGGCTTGTCGCCGTTAAGCAGGATCACGCCGTTGTAGACGCCCGAGATCGTGTTCCCAATGATCGAAGTGTAATTGGATTGGAGGCCGACCCCCGCGGTGTCGTAATACAGATCGCTGTTCAAGTGAACCTTGTTGGATGCATCCTTATAGAAGCCCAACCAGTTGTTCATGATGTAGTTGCCGTCCGACCCCGGAAACACCGTGATCGCGTTGGCCGTGAAGTTCGAGATCGCGAACCCTCTGATCACGCTGCCCGAGCTCTGGCTCGCGAATAGGAACACCGACGGCACGTTTCCAGCGCCTCGCACCGTGATCAACGGCGTGCCGTTGTACCCCGGCTGGGTGGTGGCGTCGAGAACGACCTGCTCGGTGAGGTACTGCGTGGCGTTGACGTCGATCACGAACGGACCTGGACCAGCGATGTTGAAGACGATGTAGTCCAGGCCCGGGCTCTGATAGTCGGTTTGAAGAACGGCCCAGGGGAGGGAGCCGGCGACCGTCGAATCGCCGGACGTGTTCGTAACCGTGTACACGGACAGGAGCCGCCGAGTCTCCATTGCCAGCAGCTCGGGAACCAGCGCCCGGGCGCGCCTTGCTGAAGTCCCGCCGCGACGCCCCGACAGTCGACCGATTAGGCCTCGCATCCGTCCCCCCCGACTTCTCAATTGGTGTCGCATCAGATGAAGAACCACACCCCGTTGAACGAATGCGGCTCGCCTTGCTCGACAAGCCGTTTCGATCATCGATCGTGGCGCGGGCTGCAAGCCTGAGGGAAGCCAGTTCCCTTCTCTGACGAATCGGCCAGCATCAGCCACGACGCCATGACTGATTCTGGCCGACCATCCCTACCCTTGCAAGTCACTCGAATCGGCCCCGCGGAGATGGTGGCGAAAACGCCTCGCGGGAGGAGGGGGC
>CALCIC010000450.1 GCA_937907405.1 uncultured Isosphaeraceae bacterium
ATACGAGATTACAAGGTGACTGGAGTTCAGACGTGTGCTCTTCCGATCTAAGACCTGTTCCCTTCGACTATCATCGCAATGTCATGATATGGACCGCAGGCGCCCTTGACGAGCTTGTCGAACTGAGCGGCGGAGAGGGCCCCGGCGTCGTGGGCGCCCGTCAGGAGACTCAAAGTCAAGGCGAGAAGCGAAGTCATCCAGCACGACCCCAGGATCGTTGACGCAATCCGATCGAATGAGGAAACCACGAGGCCGCCCGATCCCGGTCAGAGCGAGTGACCGGGCGGACCTGCTTTGGCATGACGGCGGACTGCGGCCTCCGAGGTTGGACGAGGCCATGTCGGGCGCCCCCTCCCGGTGGGGAGGGCGACGCGTCGCCTAATGGGTCGTCGGGACCTTTGGCGGCCAACCCCCCGGCACACCCCCACCAGAGTCGGCGGACTTGAACCCGCAGGCCGCGCCTCTCCGGCTAATCTTGTGTTTCTTGCGGGTTGTAGCTGCCCTCGCATTGGGGGGATCCCGCCACGTGCTCGGGATCGACGCAGTTCCCACCGGAACAGATCCCGAGCAGCTTGTCGCCGCCGCAGGTCGTGGTCCCGTTGTCGCGATATCCCGGATCACTACCGTTCTCCACGACCTGGACCCGCGGCGTACCGTACGCGCCGTCGCTGCACATGATGCACGAGGCGTCATCGTTCACATAACCGTCGTTGCCTGCATTCTCATCTCCGCACCGAAGGGTGCCGACCGCGAACTCTTCGTCGTTGTAGTCCGAACAGTTTTCCAGCTCCTCGTTCCCGCCGAGGTCCTTATAGGGTTGATGGTCGGCGTCCGCCCCTCGGGCGTTCCTCATGATCTCGGCGTTCAGGAGGACGAACCCGCCGCCGACGGACAGGCGTTCGTCGGCGACGCCGACCGCCGCGCCGGAAAGAACGACCAACAACGCGGCCGTCGCACTGCTCATACCGCTGCGCATTAGAAACCTCCTTTGAGAGGACAGCCTCGGGAAATTGCATCAAAGGGGGCGCCCTCAATGCGCGGTGGAATTACTCCAGGACTTCGCTGCCGTTGCGGGTGGACAGCGCCCTCCAAACACGTCGGTCGACGCCATCGCTGAAGAAGCGAGTCGACCCGTCCCCCATGACCACGTTCACCCCCCCGGGGTGCATGCTCCGGGCGGTGGCCATTCCGAGCGGCGGGATCACGCTGTCGAGGCAGTCCGGCACGACGCCGTTGGGCTGCTGCGTGTGCGTGTAGAGCGTCCTATCCCTCCCTGTCCAGAACCAAGAATCGCCTCCGTGGGTGATGTAGGGCTCGCGGCCTCTCCTCCCCGCGATGCGACACCCTTGCAGCAGGTCTTCCGCCGTCCGGACGAACCCAGGCGTCGCCCAAAAATCCCTCTCCGCGGAACCGCCGACGGATCGGCCGGAACCCCTGAGTCGTTCCCCGAAGGCCGATGTGTGACTCAGGCCGTCCGTGACGTATGCGTCGCGCGTCAGGCCCACCTCGCAGAACAACCCCATCCCGCTGTCGGGGAACTCGACGGTGGGATGCACGTCGGGGCCGATCCCGACGTTCGCCCGGTAGTTCGTACCTTTGGCTTCGAACGCCCCGCCGTCGGAAGGGCACAGGAACACGGCGACGCCAGCGTTCGCACAGGTGAGGTTCGCGACGGCCCCGTAGTTCGGCTTCAAGCCGAGGCCCGGGGGCACCGGCAGCAGCTCGAAATTAACCCCGTCGTAGAGAGCGGAGGCTTCAAGGAAAGGCAACAGCCTGCAATGGGGCGAGAAGAAGCCGCTCGAGTAAGACTTACGGCCGCCTGAATTCGTTCGCGCCGAGATGATCGCCGTCGGATAACAATTGTTCGGCTGGTGATAATTGTAGAGCGCAATTCCGAGTTGCCTCAGATTGTTCTGACACGCCGCACGCCGCGCGCCCTCCCTCGCCGCCTGCACGGCGGGAAGCAGAAGGGCGGCGAGGAGGAAGATCATCCCGGTCGCCACGAGCGCTTCGACGAGGGTGAAGCCGCACGAATCCGTTCGCCGTTTCATCTACGGGTCCTCCCGCTCGGGCAACGTCAGGATGTTGACGACGACGGACGGCTGCCTCGGATGGTCTGTTTCGATCACGAGGTCGACCACTCCGCCCCCCTTTCGCGATCCCGGCGATTCATGTTCGGGCAGGATCTTGAATTGGAGGGTGTGACGCCGGGCTTCCCCCTCCGGCTCGATTGCAAAAGCTACGGGTGAATCGCTCCTGAGCGCGACGACCTTGAATCTCACGTCGTCGGTCGAGCTCAGGAGAAGCGAGTGGTTTTCGGACAACTGATCGCGCCTCAAGGTAAACCCGGCGGGCGAAGCCTTGACCGCCGGGGCGACTTCCCAGGCCAAGGAGTACAACCTCTCGACGCCTTCCCCCCAGGCGAAGCGGATCACCGCGCGATACGACCCCTCGGGCCGAGCCTCCTTCGCAACCCGGACCAGGCGGCTTGTTTCGCTGAGGCCGCTCGCGTAGATTCTGTTCTCTGGCCGCCCTATGAATTGAGCCCGCACGGGCCCCGCGCTGCTAATCTCCCGAGGGGGTTCCATCCCCCTGCCGTCGAGGCGACGCGTGGTGACCCGCAGCTCCACGACGCTTCCGTCACGAGGGTCGGAACCCCCTGCGACCTCCGTCGCCTCCCAAGCTGGGATCAGGTTCATCAGCAACTGATATCGGTAACGTCGCGCCGGCGTATCGACGAGGAATAAAACGCGTTTCCTGCCCGACTGCCCGCGGGCGGCGACGCGGACGGGTATGTCCACGGATCCCCCTGGGCCTACGACGTCCGGGACGGGGCCTATGTTCGAGCAGCACGGCGTCAGGGCGGAAGTCGCCGTGATTCGAAGCGGGCTCGATCCACGGTTTTGCAGCTTGAAGGAATGCCTTAAGTCGCTGCCGTCGTCCAGGTGCAGCCCGAAATCGAACGATCCGTCATAGGCCGAAGCCCCCGGCTCGCGGATGGGGGCGTCCGCGACGCGTAGGTCGTCGGCCGCCCGCGATGGTGGAAGGTCCTCCGAGCACCCGAGAAAGGACGCAACGGCACAAATGAATCCGAATTTGGATAATCGTCGATGTACCATTGGGCGACCCCGCGTCGACGGGACGGCTCGGCAGAGATGTCAGTCGCTTTTCGACCAGGCCACGCCTGACTTGCGATCCGGACGCTGCGCCACGGCGGCGGCGCATGACAGACGACGCGAGCGAGCGGAGCGGCGACCTCAAATATGACGATCTCTTTCATCCATAGGCACTGTCCGCACACTTTACTCGCCGTCCCAGAGAAGGCAAGGAAAAAATTAAAAACACAATATTTTTGACGGAGCGAATTACTGGCTCCGGGCTGGGTCAGGGGCTGAAGCAGGCTTTCAACCGACGATCCCGATCCAGGTAGGAAATCGCCTCGGCTTGCGCGCCGTCTTGAGACAACACCGTGTAGAAATCGTCCTTCAGGGTCGGGGCGATCTCGACGGCGGTCCGCCACTCGGCGCGCGAGAACGGGTCGGCGGCGATCTCGGCCCAGAACCCGGTCTGGTCGAACAGGGCGTCGATCCGCTCGGACTGGCTCTTCTGGACGAGGCTCATCAGATAGGTGGCCACGCCGACCTGGAGGCCGTGGAGGCGGGGGCGCGCCGAGGTCGCGTCGAGAGCGTGGGAGATCAGGTGCTCGCTGCCGCTGGCCGGGCGCGACGAGCCGCAGATTTCCATGGCGACGCCGTTGAACAGCAGCGACGAAGCCAGCAGCCGCGCGCCGTCGAGGTCGAACGTCGGCCGAGCGAGGAACTGGTTGACGGTGGCGTCGGAAAGCAGCGCCGCGAAGTCGTCGACCGCCTCGCCGACCGCGTGAAAGGCCAGCTTCCAGTCGAAGACCGCCGTCAGCTTGGAGGCCAGGTCGCCGATCCCCGACAGCCAGAGCGGCCGGGGCGCGTCCTTGCAGACGTCGAGATCGACGACGACGGCGGAGGGCAGGGCGGCGGCCAGCGACCTGCGACGGCCGGCGATCGTCAGGCTTGACTGCGGGCTTGAGAACCCGTCGTTCGACAGCGAGGTCGGCACGGCGTAGTACGGCAGACGCCCCAGGAACGCGACGTACTTGGCCACGTCGAGCGCCTTGCCCCCTCCCAGGCCGATCATGGCCGACGCCTCCTTGCGGACGTCGGCGAACAGCGCGGCGGCCGTCTCGAACGACGCCTCGCCGACCTCGATCCAGTCGATGCACTCCACGCCTTGCTCGGCCATGCCTCGGCGGGCGCGGTCGAGGTATTCGGGGATCATCCCCCGGCTCACCAGCACCATGGCCTTCATGTGCCCGTTCCGCCTGAGATAGAGCCCCAGGCGGTCGAGCGCGCCCGGCTTGACCCGCACCAGCGACGGGATGACGATCTGCGTCTTGAGGCTCATGACGAGGACTCCAGACGTTCCAGGGCGCAGAGACTTCGGGCGACTTCCGACCAGACGTTGAACGGTTGAAACCCGAGGCCCTCGCGTTCAAGAGCCTCGGCCAGGTCGGCGCGGGCGAACCGCAGCGATGCGGGGACCAGTCGGGCGGCGTCGAGGTCCGGGAAGCCGTCGCCGGCGAAGGCGACCCGGCGGTGGTCGACCAATCCCCGGCGGACCACGGCGGCCTTGTCCACGCCGATGGTCGGCGAGAAGAACGGCCCCTCGGCCGGGAGTTCCATCAGCAGGCCGCGACCCTGCTCGAATCGTCCTGGGTTCGAGTGGACCGGGACTTCGACGCCCGCCTCGGAAAGCAGGATCTGGATGTACCAGGCGCAGCCCGCCGACGTAACCACCACGTCCCAGCCCGCGCGGTCGAGATCGGCGACCCCGGAGGCGAGTCGGGGGTCGAGCTGCATCCGCGCGACGATCGCGCGGACCGCCTCCTCATCGACCCGGATCGCGGCGAAGTACGCCTGAAGGGCCTCGAAATGCGTGATCCGCCCGGAGCGGTAGTCGACCCAGTAATTGGGGACGTCGGGGGGCAGCAAGTGCTTCAAGGCGAGCTGGTAAAAGTCCTTGCGAGTCATCGTGCCGTCGAAGTCGCTGACCAGGAGCGATCGCGCGGAGGACGAGGGAGCTTGGGAATTTGGCATGAGCGGAATCGAGCATCCGAAACGAGGCGCCGGCGACCGTCGTTGACGAGCCGCCCGGCGATTCGTCGCGATCCGCCGGCTTGACCGGGATTCTTGCAGGCTTCATAATAGTATAGACCCGCGCGGGGGCGGGAGACCGGTTTGAAGCGGACCGAGGGGAGGGGCGTTCATGTTGGATCGGCCCAGAACCGTGACCTGGCAGTTCGTCGGGATGATCATGCTCATCCCCGGCTTGCTCCACGTCCCGCTTCCGCAGGCCGACTTTCACGTGATTCGCCATCACCACGGTTACGGCGAAGTTTGCCCGCACCACGACCACCTGCTGCGGTGGCACCCCCAGGCCGGCGAGTCCGAGGACGTCGCCGTCCTCCACTGGCACTGGCTGCTCCCCCAATCGCTCGACGTGTTGGTGGGCGATCCCAACCCCGTGTTGCACGCTCACGTCAACGACATCCTCCAACCCGAATGGAACGGCGAACAGGCCGTCATCTCGTCCCAAGCCTGCGTTCGCGCCTCTGGAACGGTCGATCTTGCGTCGTGGCTCGATCTCGCGCTGATCGACGTCGGGCCGCTCCGCGCGCCCTGGCAGCCGAACCTGAACGGCTGGGCGGATTATTGGGGGCGTGACGGCTCCTCCTCCGCGATGTCCCCCGCACGACTCGTCCGCTGGAACTGCTGAGCCTTTGAGGGCTCGTCTCGGCGAATCCCCGCGCGCCTCGTTTTCGGCGCCTTCGCCTGGAGCCCTCGCCGCACGTCACGATTCAGACGGCCGACTCCATTCCCCGAGAGTCGACCGTCCTGGGCCAACCCGCGGTTTCGAAGTTCCATTCCCTCGGCGACTCGTGCGGAGTCCTGATCCATGTCCCTTGCGATTTCTCGGACGCTGTCGAACCGGCGAGCGCTGGTGCGAGCATTCCCCTGGCTCGCCGCGGCGGTTTCAGCCGGCGTTTTGTGCTTTCATCTGGCGACGGACCTGCCGCGCCATTCCTGGTCGGCGGACGTGGAGGACGTCGAGTCCACGCCTGAATCGGCCGTCAAGGCGAAGATCGAGCCAGTCCGGGGGGCGAACGGAGCGACGGCGACCGTCAGTCTCTCGGAGAGTAAGTCGAAGGCGGCCGGCCTCTCGACGGAGAAGGTCCGGGTCGAGCGGATGGCCGCGGAACTGGGGGTCGCCGGCCGGATCGAGGTCGACGCCGACCGCCGCCTCGAGGTCCGGTCGCGCGTGCCGTCGGTGGTCCGCGAGGTCCACGTCGTTCTCGGCCAGCACGTCAAGCGGGGAGAGCCGCTGGTGACGCTCGACAGCCCGGACGTGGGCGCCGCCCGGCTCAAGCTCAGGGGCGCGCAACGCTCGCTGCTCACCGCGCGGGTCGAGGCCGATTGGAAGAACAGCATCGCCGAGACCGTCGCCTCGTTGGTCCCTCAGATCGTCAAGCGGGTCGACGCCGAGGTCCTGGAAAAAGAGTTCGCCGACAAGCCGCTGGGCGCGTTTCGCGGGGTGCTGCTCGACGCCTATTCTCAGTACGACATGGCCGCTCACGAGGAAGAGAAGACCGCCAACCTGAGCGGCAGGCAGATCATCGGCGAGCATCCGGCCATTCTCGCCAGGCATTCGCGGCAGGGATTTCATGCGAAGTTGCTCTCTGCGGTGGAGCAGGTCAAATTCGACGCGGCGCAGCAGGCGCGGTTGGCTCACGAGGGGTTGAAGGCGGCGGAAGCGGCGGTCATCGACGCCGGCCAACGGCTGCGGATTTTGGGAGTCGCCCTCGACGTTCAGAGCCTGATCGGCGAGGCCGACCGGGTCGACGACAAGGGGATCGACGACGACGTCACGCTCTATCAGCTCGTCGCCGCGTTCGACGGCACGATCCTCACCAAGTCGGCGGTCCTCAGCCAGCGGGCCGACCCGGCGGACCTCCTGTTCACCCTGGCCGATTTGACCGACGTCTGGGTCACGGCCAGCGTGCCCGAGTCCGACCTCGCCAAGATCCCCAACGTGCGCGGGGGGCCCGTGAGATTGTCGGCCACGGCGTATCCCGGGCGGACCTTCAACGCCACGCTGCTTTCGAGCAGCGCCCTCGTCGATCCCTTGACCCGCACGGTCCCCCTCCTGGCCCGGGCCGAGAATCCCGAGGGGCTGCTGAGGCCGGGCCTGTTCGCGCGGATCCACCTGGACGCCCCCGTCAGCGAAACGGTGCTCACGGTTCCGGCCGCCTCGGTCGTCGAGGTCGACGGTCGCGCCGGCGTGTTTCGGCCCGAAGGCTCGGACCCCGACCGGCCGACCTTCGGGCTCTGCTCGATCGTCCCCGGCCGTCAGGTCGGCGATCGCGTCGTCGTCGAGTCGGGGTTGAAGGAGGGAGACCTGGTCGTCGCCGGCGGCGCCTTCGTACTCAAGAGCGAGTTGATCCTCCAGAACACGCCCGACGAAGACTGATCCGTTTCTCGTCGATCTCCGCCGCGCCCCGCGACTCATCCCACTGACGACGGACCCTCTATGCTCAACGCCATCATCGAAGGATCTCTCCGGAACCGCTTCTTCGTTCTCGCCGCGGTGGCGCTGATGGCGGGGATGGGCGTGTACTCGGCGGTTCATCTGCCGATCGACGCCGTGCCCGACCTGACCAACGTCCAGGTGCAGGTCATCACCGAGGCGCCCGCGCTGTCTCCCCTGGAGGTGGAGCGGCTGCTCTCGTTCCCGGTCGAAGGGGCGATGAGCGGCCTGCCCAACGTCGAGCAGATCCGCTCGGTATCCAAGTTCGGGATCTCGGTCGTGACGATCGTCTTCCACGAAGGGACGGACCTTTATCGGGCCCGGCAGCTTGTGGGGGAGCGGCTCGGCCGCGCGGCCGAGGCGATCCCCCCCGATTACGGCAAGCCGATGCTGGGGCCGATCGCCACGGCGCTCGGCGAGGTCTTCCAGTTCCAGGTCAAGGCGGAGGCCGGCTCGTCGATCACGCCGATGGAGCTGCGCAGCCTGCTCGACTGGTTCATCTCGTTCCAGCTCCGCAAGGTGCCCGGGGTCACCGAGATCAACGGCCACGGCGGCGAGGTGAAGACGTATCAAGTCGAGGTCGATCCCGACAAGCTCAACAACTACAAGCTGTCAATGACCGACCTGTTCGGCGCGCTTCAGACCAACAACGCCAACGTGGGGGGGGGCTACCTGGTCCACGAGGGGGAGGCCCGCTACATCCGGGGGGTGGGCCAGGCGCACTCGGTCGAGGACGTCGAGGCGATCGTGGTCGACGAGCGCGACGGCGTGCCGGTGACCGTCGGCAGCCTCGCCTCCGTCCATCCCGCTCCGATGATCCGGTCGGGCCTGGCCACGCGCGACGGCCAGGGCGAGATCGTCGTCGGCCTGGTGATGATGCTGATCGGCGAGAACAGCCGACGGGTCGTCGAGGACGTCAAGGCCGAGATCGCCGAGATCCAGAAGGCGCTCCCCAAGGGCGTGACCATCGAGCCGCTCTACGACCGCACCCGGCTGATCCACAACACGCTCGACACGGTCCTGCACAACCTGCTCGCGGGGGGCGGGCTGGTGATCCTCGTCCTGTTGCTGATGCTCGGCGACGTCCGAGGCGGCCTGATCGTGGCGCTCGCCATCCCGCTCTCGATGCTGTTCGCCGCCAACGTGATGCTCGCCACGGGGATCTCGGCGAGCCTCATGAGCCTGGGCGCGATCGACTTCGGCCTGATCGTCGATTCGAGCGTGATCATGATCGAGAACTGCGTCCGCCGGCTGGCCCACGAGGGGGGCGCGCGGTCCAAGGAGAGCATCGTCCTCGACGCCGCCGTCGAGGTCCGCAAGCCCACCATGTTCGGCGAA
>CALCIC010000451.1 GCA_937907405.1 uncultured Isosphaeraceae bacterium
GACGGCCTCGGTCGACGCAACGCGCTACCGTAGGTGCTGGAACGCTGGATCTTGCAGGATGGCGGCGAACCTCTGGTTCCAGTCGCCGACCCAAACCCGCGCCGTCTCATCCTCCCACAGTCCTGGTTCGCAGGCGAGTGCGGCTTCCAGGGCCTCGGCGCCCGGTCGCAGGAATTCGGGGTGCGGGATCGGATCGCCCGGCCACCACTCGAAGTCTTCCCATCGGCGCTCGAGGGCGCGCATCCCGTGCAATTTGCGCTCCCCGGCGGCCATGCCGATGAGCCGCTCCGCCTTCAGCAGATGCCAGAACGCCGCGGGCCCGACGCCCCGGGCGATGCACGCGTCGCACTCCGGGAGGTATCGCGGCAGATCGCCCACGAAGGCGAGCCAGATGGACCGTCGGGCGAGCGCGAGCCACTCGGCGTTCCGGGGTTCGCGGGAAAGGCCGAGCCGGGCTGCCTCGAAGGCTTTTCCCTGTTCGCACCACCCGTTGTACCCCTGGGCAAGCAGGAGCAACTCCGCGGACGACAATTCCGACGCGTCGCGATCGGCCAACAGGATCTCGACCACGCGCCGTCCGTCATCGTAGCTGTTGCGGGGATGAGCGAAGATCCAACGAGCGCGATCGGCCGGACTCGCGTCCTCGGGTTCCCGCGGCGGCAATCCCGTGATCAGGCGTTGTCGGCTGTCGGACAACGCCTGCCGAACGTGTTCATCGGCTTCCGAAGCCAGCGCATCATCGATCGCCGGCGTCAGCCACGACGCATGCTCGGGGAAACGGCCGAGGGCGTCCGCCACCGACGCCCATACCTCGCTGCCGCGCAAGTAAGAAAGCAGGTGCCGCAGTCCCGCCGAGACCGCACGGTGCAGCGTATCCATCCAATTTGACTCGTCCGCCAGCGCCTGCTCAAGCGATGTCCCATCCCGGGCGAGCATCCTACACACTGTCTCATGGCGGTTGACGCGAATTTGATATGCCAATAAACCTTCTCCTGTCGCAATCTCGGCGAGGAGGGCGACGACGCTCTCCTTGTCCTGGACGTCGGGGTCCGCCAGCAGTTCGTACAGGAACGGTACGGCGGCGGCCGAAGCGGAGAACACCGTCCCCTGATGCCAGATCGTCTCGAGCAATTCGGCGATCGCCTGCATCCGCACTTCCTGGTCGTCGGACAGCAACGACCGGAGCAGCCCCGGCACATTGGTCGCCGCACCGTGGGCATGCGTCAGCGACGCCCAATCGATCGTGTCAAGTTCTTCCAGCATGAAGCAACCTCCGTCGCCCGCGGAAAGGGGAGTTGCGCACCTGGCCGAAAGCATAGCGGCGGCAGTCTCATTGAGCGACCGTCCACTCCACCCGTCCGACGATCAATCGACACGTAAATTCGCGATCACTCTATATCATCTTGGCTCGATGGCCTCAGTCCGTCACGGCAAGCCCCTTTCGCGATCCCTATATTCGCGACCCCTCGATCATAAGAACAGGATCGTCCCCGGGCCTGGCCTTGCAATGCCTCGCGCCTTGAGGTATTGTCCCTTCCATGAGCAAACCACGAACGAACGCCTCCTACCTCAGTGGCATCCCCGAACTCCTTGTTCTGAGCCTGCTGGCTCGACGCCCGATGTACGGCTACGAGCTGATCAAGGCGATCAAGGCCAGCACTCGGAACGAATTGGAGTTCGGGGAGGGGTGCATCTATCCCATCCTCCACCGGTTGGAGGCCGAGGGGCAGTTGTCGTCCAGGGAAGAGATGGCCCGCGGCCGGAGCCGGCTCGTCTACAGCGTGACGAGTTCGGGCCGGAAGCAACTGGCCGAACGCGTCTCGAGCTGGGAGCGGGTCGCGACCGCCGTCAACGACTCGCTGAGGTGGGGGGACCATGAACAGCCAGCAATGGCTTGAGGCGTTCCGCGCGCAACTCCAGAAAGAAGCCGTTCCGTCGTGGCACGTCGCGCGGATTGTGCAGGAGTTGCGCGACCATTTTGACGACGTGGAGGAGAACTCGACCATGTCCGAGGTTCACGACGCCGTTCGCGTGATGGGAAGTCCTTTCGAGTTGGGAAGCGCCGCCGGGGCGGAGTTCCGGGAGCGAAGTTATCTCCAGCGCCATCCGCGCCTGAAGCGGGCGGCCCTCCCCGTTTTCGCGACGGGGCTGCTGGTCGCCGCTGGATTGCTCTTCGCCGGCCCCGCGGCCTCGTTCGCGAGCGATTACGAACTCGCGACGAAGGTGCGGTTCCACGGGGGAGAAACCCTGTCGGCGCCCCGGGTCGCGACTCGCCCCGACCAGGAGGCGACGATCACGCTCGAACACGAGCGGGTCGAGTACCGGATGTCGATCAAGTCCGCGAAGGACCCGGACGCCAGGCACTCGATCCAGATGCGAATCACCGGAACGGACGACTCCAGCGACAAGACGACGACCTATGCGCCCCGGGTTTCGCTCTCGACGGGGAATGAAGCGACCATCGGAATCGGCGAAGCCAAGTTTTCCGTCAAAATCACGCGGAAATGAAATCGACGGATGACGATAACGAGAGTCGACGGCCTCGGCCCTGGCTCGGACGAGCCGGCGGCCGAGGTTTCGGGGTTCCAGCGCCGGCGCCGAGGAGTCCGCGGGAGATGACGCTTCAAGAGGAGGTCGTTCAACTCGCCGAAATCGTCCCCCGGGAGCCGGGAACCGAACTGCCGCCGGGGGCGACCGACTCTCGGATCGACGGGTTCGTCGCGCGGCGAGCCGTGACGATCCCGCCGGAGGTTCGCGACTGGCTTCGGTTCACGGACGGCCCGGCCATCGGCCAGGGCGGCGTCTTCGGCCTCGACGACTTCGACGAGACCTACGGCTCTCTGCCGGGGTTCCAGGAGCGGAATTGGTTGTCGCTCGGGACCGACGGCTGCGGCGGATACTACGTGCTGGCCCTGG
>CALCIC010000452.1 GCA_937907405.1 uncultured Isosphaeraceae bacterium
CTTGCCCTGGGCACGGAGGGTGAGGCCGAGGTTGTAGTGTGCGTCGGCGAAGTCGGGCTTGAGCCGGATCGCTTCCCGGTATGCAGTAATCGCCTCCTCGAGCTTCCCCTGGTCTTTCAGGGCGTTGCCGAGTTTGTAATGGGCCCCCGCATCGTCAACCTCGGAGCCGATGACCGCGCGCTTGGGCGCCGCGTCAAGCTCCTGGGAGGCCGTCGCGCCGATGCCCCCGATCGTCAACAGCGCGGCGATCACGGACAGCGCCAGGACACTTGGCCCGCGCTGGGGCACGGTCCGGTTCCGTTCGCGGAGACACCGAGGGTGGTGGCCCGCCGGGGCGTCGGCTGGGAGGGCCGCACCGCTACGCGGGCAAGAGTTGTGGTTTGCGTCGGCCATGAGGTCGGCCTCCGTCGTTGGAATTCAGGGCAGTCCCATGTCCTCTCTCCATCGTATACGTTAAAGCTTTCGAAATCTTAACAATAATCGGGAGATGGGTGCTTCCTAGGTTGGAGGGACAAAGGGTTCAGGTACTTTTTTCGGGTGCCTTGCGTGGTCGGCCCCGGGGGCGGAGGGTCGAGGCGAGGTCAAGCCGGACTGCGGTGGCGGCTTGCCAGGGTTCGGAGCCGAAGGGTTGACCGCGGGCCACTTATCCAGGGGTCGGGAGCCGTTTTCGGCGTTTTTGTCTAGGATAGATCTTTCCCCCTTTCTCCCGTCCCGCCTCCTATTCTCCATCCCGCTGCGAGGACGGACGCGGGAGGGCGATCCAGTCGAAAGTCCGAATGTACCACCCGCGTCCAGGCCGGGGTCGAGGTTGCTGGAACCATGAACGGGCGGCCATCCTCGTTGTAACACGAGCCCTTCACTGCTACGGTGCTGGTGTGGTGAATCAGGAGCCGCAGGTTCCAATCGGGGTGGAGCGGGGTCGAATTCGAGCCCGCATCATCCATCAGGTCGTTCTTATGCGGCGGATTTCGATTCATCAGACTACTTCTGAAGGATCTACCATCGCCCCCTGTTTCGCGGTCTGGAGCACAACATGAATCGTCGCATCGGCCGGAAGGTTTCGTGGTTCGGGTTCGGGATCGGGATCGTGCTGGCTTCGGCGTTGACCCCGGCGCGCGCCGCGGAGCCGAAGGTGGGGGACAAGGCGCCGGAGTTCAAGCTCATGGGCTCCGACGGCAAGACGCATGACCTGTCCGAGTACAAGGGCAAGTCGGCCGTGGTCCTCGCCTGGTTCCCCAAGGCGTTCACGGGGGGCTGCACCAAGGAGTGCAAGTCGTTCGCGGGGGCGGGCGAATCGCTGCGCGGGCTCAAGGTCGCCTACTTCACGGCGAGCGTCGACGAGCCCAAGTTGAACAAGGAGTTCGCCGAGTCGCTGAACTGCGACTACCCGATCCTGAGCGACCCCGACAAGAGCGTCGCCAAGGCCTACGGCGTCGTCCACGAGGGTCGCGCCGTGCCCGAGCGGTGGACCTTCTACATCGACAAGCAAGGCGTGATCAAGGCCGTCGACAAGAAGGTGAACACCGACAAGGCGGCCGACGACGTCGCCGCCAAGATCAAGGAGTTGGGCCTCGCCGGCGAGTGAGCTGGAAAGCTTTCACGAAGCCGTTACCGACCCGACCCGACCCGACGGCGCTCAAGGCCGGCGGGCCGGGTCGGTTTGTTTTTGCAGGGTCGCCCAGCGGTACTTCAACTCGCCGAGGATCTTCCAGAACAGGCGGCTGTGCATCCGGCCGGGCACCCGTCCGCAGGCGCGAGCCGAGAACGACGCCGGCTCGGTGTATTCCAGGTGGTGGGCCACTTCGTGGAGGAACGTATCGAACAGCTCCTCCATCGGCCGTCGGCCCGTCTTGCGATCGTGGACGTACACCCGGACGAGTCGACGGGTCTTGTAGTAACCGCCGAGGACGCGGATCGTCGCGCGGGTGTTGAGGTCGAGATCGAAGGCCACCCGACATCGATAGATCCGCTCCAGACGAGCCCGAAACAACGGGACGAGCGCCGAGACCGGCACGTCGAACCGGCTGGGGAGTTGCGCCGGCCTGCGAATCGAGGTCCGTTCGGCGGGGCCGGCGACGACCTCGGGGCGAGGCGTCAGAACGTCGCCGTCATGGATCTCGGCGCGGCGGCCGGTCATGGGCTGATGTGTGTGGTCCATAGCGTCGTCCTGAACCCTCGACTCACGTGGTCGCGATCGGTCGGCTCTGATCCATGAGGGCCTTTAATTGGCCGTTCCGTCGCGTCATCCGCCTTGGCTCGCTTCAATCAATACGTCGCTCGGCCGCCGCTGACGTCGTAGCACTGTCCGGTGGTGAAGCTGGACTCGCGACTGGCGAGGAAGTGGACCAGAGCGGCGACTTCCTCGGGGGTTCCGGGACGGCCCATGGGGATCTTCGAGAGCATGTACTCGACGGTCGACGGCGACATGCCGTCGAGGATCGGCGTGCGGATCACG
>CALCIC010000453.1 GCA_937907405.1 uncultured Isosphaeraceae bacterium
ACGGCTTCTCCTCGGCGGCGTACGATTGGCCGGCGGCGATCAACCGGGGCGCCCCGGCGAAGTCCTTGGGACGTTCGACGGCGCGGAGCTCGGTCCATTCCTCGCCGTCCATGCTCGACAGGAAGCGGATGTAATTGCCGCCGAGCTGAACCCGGACGTGCTGCAAGGCGCCGAAGTCAAGGCCGCGATGGTCGGCTTCATCGACGGCCCCGCCGTCCGCGAGCGCCGAGTAGAACCGGCCGAACGGGGTCGGCGAGACCTTGCCGACGCCGCACCAGTGGTCGGCGTCCCAGACCAGGTAGATCGACGCCCAGCGGCCGACCTTCGCGGAGATCGTGACGAGGTCGCGGTCGAGCGGGCGCTCGACGTGGGCCCGAGCGCCCGCTTCCGCCTTGACGACCAGTCCGCCGTCCTTCAAGGCGACCGAACCGCCTCGATCGACGACGCGGCGCCAGGCGGGGTCGAAGTCCGTCGCCCGGAAGTCGGCCTCCCAGGGGAGGGTCGGCGGCGGTTCCTCGGCGCGGAGGGCCGAGGTTCGGCAACACGTCAGGAACGCCAGCAAGAGGGCGTAGCGCATGATTCGGTCGCTCCGAGGTCCGATCGGGATGGATTCTGGATTCAGGAAACCTTCGTGCCCTGCGGCGCCTTGATTCGTTCGACGGCCGCCCCGTTGCGGGCCGAGGCTTCGGCGGCGGCGGTCACTTCCAGGGCGCGAAGGCCGTCGGCGAGGGTGGCCGTCGCGGCGACGCCGCGGTCGATCGCCTCGGCGAAGGCGTCGTACTGCCGGTCCCACTCGGGGGCCAGCGGCGGCAGCGCGAGCGTCCCCCGCTCCGCGCCGATCCGCCAGCCGCCGATCCCCGTGCTCGGATTCAGCTCAAGACGCCCACCGGGCCCCTCGATCGACACGGCGCAAGGGGGAAGCGCGGGGAGCAACCAGCCGATCTCCATGTCGAGCGTCGAGCCGTCGGCCGACTCCACCGAGGCCCGCCAGACGTTGGGCCCCTTGAAATCCGGGGCCGTCCGCTCGGCCGAGGCGCGAACCCGCGTCCAGGGGGACGGGTTCCAGATCGCCGCGTAATCGACGACGTGCGAACCCTCGTGCGTCATCGCCGAGCTGTTGGCCAGGAAACTCTGAATGCGATTCAGGTGTTCGACGTCGGAGCGATCGAGCCGTTCGTCGTAGACGGTCACGCGGGTCCGCGAGGGCGCGCCGATGGCGGCCGCCAGGCGGCCGACCTCGCGGACCCAGTCGGCGTACCGCAGGACGAACCCACATTGATAAACGCCGCCGAATTCGGCGAGCGCCCGCTCCACCCGGCGGCCGTCGCGCGGCGTGGCGGCCAGCGGCTTCTCGTCGAGGACGGGCAAGCCACGGCGCAGGCATTCGATCACGACGTCCGGACTGACCTCCGGCGGCAGAGCCAGGACCGCCGCGTCGAACTCCTCGCGATCGAGCAAATCACGCCAATCTTCATAAGCGGGCGCGTCCCCGAACTCCCGCGCGAGCCGCCGCGCGGCTTCCGGCTTCACGTCGCAGACGGCCGCCAGGGCGAAGCGAGGGTGCCGCCGAATCACCGGCGCATGCCCCCCCGCGGCGATCGCGCCACAACCGATCAATGCAATGCGATTCACGGAAGGGCCCCCGAATCCGCAACCGCGATCGGCCCAGCGGCGATCGACTCGCCGACCTCGGACCGACCATGAGCGAGCGAGACGGAATAGCTTTGCAGCCAGCACGAGTAATAAGCCGCCCCGCTGATCAGACTCGCGACCGACCAGCAGGCCGACTCGGTCCAGCGAAGCATCACGGCGGTGAAGAACGACCAGGTCGCCGCGAAGCAGAAGACGATCCCGAAAACCACGGCGACCAGGTCCCAGCGCAGTTCCAGCCGCTGCCGGTCCCGATCGACCAGCCCCTCGGCCTCCAGGCCGCGACG
>CALCIC010000454.1 GCA_937907405.1 uncultured Isosphaeraceae bacterium
GCCCCCCCTCGCCGCCTGACCGGCCGCCCACTTATAAGACGCCTACCCTGCCGCGAGCCGTTCGTCGCATCCCAGGCCGATCGTTCCCTCGCTTGCGCGTCGGGCTTGTATTCGAGGCCGTCCGGCAGGATAGAATTAAGCGGAATTAGGAAACCGGCGACGATTCGGAAGCGGCTGGGAAGCGTAATGAAGAAGCTCATCGAAGATTATGCGTTGATCGGCGACTGCCGTTCGGCGGGGCTCGTCGGTCGGGACGGGTCGCTCGACTGGCTTTGTTTCCCTCGGTTCGACTCGCCGGCATGCTTCGCCGCCTTGCTGGGCTCGCCCGAGAACGGTCGATGGTCGCTCGCGCCGTCGGACGCCGTCCAGAAGGTCGAACGGTCGTACCAGGGGGACACGCTCGTCCTGGAAACCCGATACACGACCGACTCGGGCGAGGCGGCGGTCGTCGACTGCATGACGATCAAGGGAGTGCAACCCGAGGTCGTCCGGATGGTCGTCGGCCTTCGCGGGTCGGTGAGGATGCGGTCGCTGTTCGCGCCGAGGTTCGACTACGGCGGCGCCCTGCCCTGGGTTCGTCCCGAGTCCGACGGCGTGCTCGCCGTCTCCGGGCCGGACTCGCTCCACTTGCGGGCGCCGACGCCGCTGGAGATCGTCGACTGGTCGGCCCTGGCCGAATTCGAGGTCGCGGAAGGCGAGCGCCTGCCGTTCGTGATGACCTGGCGGCCGTCGTACCTCCATCCCGCCTCGGCCGTCGACGGCGTCTCGGCCATCGAGAAGACGGCCCGATGGTGGCAGGATTGGGCCGACAAGTGCACCTATAAGGGGGAGTGGCGGGACGCGGTCGTCCGTTCGCTGCTGACGCTCAAGGCGCTCACTTACGCGCCCTCGGGCGGGGTGGCGGCGGCGGCCACGACCTCGCTCCCCGAGTGGATCGGCGGCGAGCGGAACTGGGACTACCGCTACTGCTGGCTCCGCGACGCCACGTTCACCCTCTCGGCCCTGCTCCGCACCGGCTACGTCCAGGAAGCCAGGGCGTGGAGCGACTGGTTGGTCCGCGCGGTGGCCGGCAAGGGGGCCGACGTCCGCATCATGTACGGCGTGGCCGGCGAGCGTCGCCTGCCGGAGCTGGAGTTGCCCTGGCTTTCGGGATACGAGGGGTCGAGCCCCGTCCGGATCGGCAACGGCGCCGCCGGCCAGCTTCAACTGGACGTCTACGGCGAGGTGATCGACTGCCTGCACCTCGGCCGAAGGCGCGGCATCCGCCCCAGGGATCACGAATGGGAGGTCGAGCGCGAGCTGATCGGACATCTGGAATCCGTCTACCGCGAGCCCGACCAGGGCGTCTGGGAGATCCGAGGCGGCCCTCGCCATTTCACGCATTCGAAGGTCATGGCGTGGGTCGCCTTCGATCGCGCGGTGAAGAACGTCGAGCGGTTCGGCCTGCCCGGCGATGCGGAGCGTTGGGCGAGGCGGCGCGACGACCTCCACGCCGAGATCTGCGCCCGCGCGTTCGACCCGGACCAGAACGCCTTCGTCCAGTCGTACGAATCCAGGCACCTCGACGCCGGGGTCCTGGTGATCCCCCTGGTCGGCTTCCTTCCTCCGACCGATCCGCGCGTCGTCGGCACCGTCGCGGCCGTCGAGCGCGGGTTGATGCACGACGGCTTCGTCTGTCGGTATCGGACCGAGACCGGCGTCGACGGCCTGCCCCGCGGCGAGGGCTCGTTCCTGCTCTGCACCTTCTGGCTCGCCGACAACTACGCCTTGATGGGACGACGTGAAGACGCCCGACGCCTGTTCGAGAAGCTGCTCGCGATCCGCAACGACGTCGGCCTGCTCTCCGAGGAGTACGACCCCGCCGCCGGCCGGTTGCTGGGCAACTTCCCCCAGGCGTTCTCCCACCTCAGCCTCGTCAACACCGCCCACTACCTCACCCGGCCCGAAGAGTCGGCCGACGATCGGAGGAGCAGCTAAAGAAGCTACGGCGAGATCGAACCGGACGCGTCGGCCCGCTTAAGGGGAGAAGAATTCAACCACGGAGGACGCGAGGGACGCGGAGGAGAGGAAAGGAGAAGAGAACACCAATTACTTAAACCAGCATCTCATCCTCCGTTTCCTCATCTCCGCGAGCGATCAAGGCGTCTCGCGTCCTGCGAACGAGAAACGGCCCAGAATCTTCTTCGTCCTCTCCTCCTCCGCGTCCCTCGCGTCCTCCGTGGTAGAATTCTTCTTCCGCGGGCGGGCTGACGCGTCCCCGAACTTCTCCTCTGGTTCGGTTACGGCCGACGGTCGATCTGCCTCTTCCGTGGTGAGTCCTCCCGGCCTCTGCTCTCGCCCCTGTTCCTGGACACATCCCGCCGCAACTGTTATACATCTCTCAAACAAACCGTTTCGCCATCGAGGTCCATGCCATGGTAACGGAACACCGAGAGTCGGTCGCGGGTTTGACGAGGCGTTCGGCGATGGCCGCCATGGCCGCCGGCACGGCTGGGGCCGCCCTCGCGCGTGAGGTTGGGGGGGCGGCGGCCCCGGAGCGGCCCCGCCCGAAGATCGCGGCGGTCGTGACCGAGTACCGCAAGGCGTCGCATGGTCAGGGGATCATCGATCGGCTGATGGACGGCTACGGCTGGCAAGGGGGCTGGCATCATCCGGC
>CALCIC010000455.1 GCA_937907405.1 uncultured Isosphaeraceae bacterium
CAGGTCCCGGATGCGAACTTTGGTCGGCGTGATCACGATGAACTTCCCGATCGGGTGAGCCTCGACGCTCGCCCATGCCTGTTCAAGGCGTGCAACACGATCGGCGAGAGGCGCTGCGCCCAACCGCAACAGCACGACGCCGTGGCTGGTCAGCCTGTCTCGGTAGATGAGATCACCGAAATCTTTGTCCGCCGTCAGGATGATCCGCCCCTCCTTCTCTGCACGGTCGAGCCAATCGGCATCCGCCGCGCCGGGTTGGATCTCCGAAGCGTAGAGGACGTCATGCCCCCGGGACCGGGTCCGTCATGCGTAAATCGTCTCGTCCAGCGCCACCACGGCGGCGGCGTAGAGCAGCGCGGCCTGGATGTGCTCGGGGCGGAGCGTGGGGTAGTTCTCGAGCAATTCCGGGGCGGACAGCCCGGCCCCCATCTCGTTCAGGATGTGATCGACCGTCAACCGCGTCCCCTTGAAGACCGGCTTGCCCATCATCACGCCCTTGCGTTCCTCAATGTAGTCTCGCCAGCGGATCGCCATCTCGATTCCTCCTCGTCGCCCCTCCCGTCGTTGATGCGACGGATCAATTAGATTGTACTCCATCGGAGCCAACCTCCGAATCGACGACTAGAAACCGCTCTCCGCCTCGGACTCGACCGGGTTCTCCAGCGTGCCGATCGGGGCGATGGCGGCGCGGACGAGGTCGCCGGGGCGGAGGAACTCGCCGGTGGCCGAACCCACCCCCGAGGGGGTGCCGGTGGCGATCACGTCGCCCGGCTCCAACGTCACGAACCGGGAGATGAACGCGACGACGGCGGCGACGGGGAAGACCATCTCGGCGGTGGTCGCCTCTTGCTTGATCTGGCCGTTGACCGTCAGCTTGATCGGCAGGTCCTGGGGGTCGTCGACGGCGTCGGCCGAGAGGATGCAGGGGCCCATCGGGCAGAACGTGTCGTGCCACTTGCCGTGCTGCCAGTCGAAGAACTTGTCGCGCTCGCGCGGCTTCCGTCCCGGATTGGGCCGGAACCCTCGGTCGCTGACGTCGTTGACCACCGTGTAGCCGGCCACGTAATCGAGCGCCTCGGCCTCCTCCACGTTACGGCAGCGACGGCCGATCACGACGCCCAGCTCGCACTCCCAGTCGATCTGGTCGGGCGACTCCGCGGGGATCACGATCGGGTCGCCGGGATGGGTCAACGTGGTGCTGGGCGGCTTCATGAAGACGTAAGGAAACGTCTCCTCGCGCTCGGCCGTCGTCCCCCCGCGCTCGGCGACGTGCTTGGCGTAGTTGCCCGCCAGGAACAACAGCTTGGGGGGGTTCGGCAGCGGGACGAGGAGCTGGACGTCGTCGCACGAGATCGACAACTCCTCCCTGGCGATCACGTCGAGATCCTCGACCCATTCGTTGAGCTTGCTGGCAAGTTCGTACGACGCGCCCGAGGGGGGCATCAGGTCGAGCAGGTCCTCCGTCGAGGCCAGCAGCAGCTCGTCGCCGGTCTCGCGGCTGTACATCTCGGCCGCCTGGTCGATCGGGATCACCACGTCGTCGTCGTAGAAGCCCGTCAAAACCAGGTCTTCGAAGCGGAATCGACAGACGCGCATCCAATGACTCCTCGCCTCGTGAACCAACTTCCCCAGCCCGGGACGCTTGCCACATCGCCCTTGAGTGTAGCCGAACCGCCGCCGTACCAGCAGCCCGTCGCCCGCCCACGGTGAGATTCCCTTCAAACTGGAAGCCGGCGCCGGGGCGGCCGTCGTCGCTCGGGGCAGGCTGACGACTCATGCAAAATGTGTCGGGCCGTCCTCGCTCAGGGCAGGCGGAGGATGCGGCAGGTTTCCTCGTATCGGGCCGGGAGCTTGCGGTTCAGGGCCATCACGATGACGGTCGGCCATGAGCCGTAGACCCCCTCCCACGAGCCCAGGTCGTCGAGTGGCGAGTGGAAATGGTCGCGAAGCGGCATGGCGTGATCCTCCTCGCCGTCATTGTATCCGAGGCGCCGCGCGCCGCCATCTCGGCGCCGATCCCGTCCCAGCCCCACTCCCTTGTTTCCAGCGCCTTGCGGCCGCTAGGATTGCGAGAACTCACTCGAGCCCTGAACAGGCGCGGCGGTTCTTCCGGAAAGGCGATGCGGTCATGGCGAGATTTCGGCGGTTCGCGGGCGTTCTGGTTTCAGCGGTCCTGGCGGCCGCGTGCGGCTCGGCCCCGGCCGAGGAGGCGAACCCCGCCTCGAAGCGGCCGAACATCGTGCTGATCATGAGCGACGACATGGGGTTCTCGGACCTCGGCTGCTACGGCGGCGAGCATGTCACGCCGAACCTCGACGCGCTGGCCGCAAAAGGGGTCCGGTTCACCCAGTTCTACAACACGGCCCGATGCTGCCCGACCCGCGCCTCGCTGCTCTCGGGCCTGTATCCCCATCAAGCGGGGATCGGACATATGATGGAGGATCGGGGCCACGACGGCTACCGGGGGGTCCTCAACCGCAACTGCGTGACCATCGCCGAGGCGCTTCTACCGGCCGGGTATCGGACCTACATGGCAGGCAAGTGGCACGTCACCCGGTTCGTCGGC
>CALCIC010000456.1 GCA_937907405.1 uncultured Isosphaeraceae bacterium
AGAAAAGCGCGCGAAGGAACCCAATTTCCAGCAACCGGGCGTCAACCCGGCCTCCTGGATTCTCCCCGTAAACGCGCGCGATCAAACCCAATCCGCCAGGGACCGCCGAGGTTCAAGGACGACTGGAATTGATCGAACCATCAGGGCGGAGTCGTTCCGGCGCTGGATCCGGGATCGGACCGAGGGCGAAAACCGGTGCGAACGAACCCAAACCGGCGGGGTCCGCCCAGTCGCGGCGGCGGCGGCGGCGGGGTTCGGGGACGAACAAAGCCAATCCGGCTCAGGCGGTGAACCCGTCCCGGACGGCGATGATCGCGATGCCGTAACGGTCGGCGAGGGCCACGACCTCGGGTTCGTCGATGACGATCGTCCGGCCGGCCTCGACGGCGAGAACCCGGGCGCCCGCCTTTCGGAGATTTTCGATGGTGGTCGTGCCGATTGTAGGGACGTCGAACCGCATGTCTTGCTGGGGCTTGGCGACCTTCACAAGCGTCCAGCCGCCGGCCCGGCAAAGCTGGCCCGCGCGTTCGATGCAGCGGTCGGTCCCCTCGATGGCCTCGATGGCCAGCGTGGCCTTCTCCTTGACGGCGACCGACTGGCCGACGTCGAGCCGTCCCATCTCCTTGGCCATCACCCAGCCGAACTCGATGTCCCTGCGCTCGGCGTCGGTCGGGGCGCTTCGGGTGAGGATTCCGTCTTTCACGAGCAGCTCCGGGCAGTAGTCGAGGGCCGAGGCGAAGGTCATCCCGTCGCGCTCGAACTCGGCGATCACGGACAGCAAGAGCGAGTCGTCGCGGTTGTCGACCCGGCTCCGACGGTGCCACCACTGGATCGTCCGGAGGTCCGGACAAAGCTGGACGACCCGCCAGGGGGTGTAGATGACGTTCTTCGTAACCTTTCCGGCCATCACGATTTGCTTCGCGCCGCGACGGCGGAACGTGCGAATCATCCGGCCCATCCTGGCGACGCCGACGGTGTCGAACGTCGTGCAGAGGCTCTTCAGCTCGTCAGACGCCTCGTACTGGATGCCGACGCAGGCCACGGCCAGCCCCTGGCGCCGCGCGGCCTCGGCGAACAGGATCGGAAACCGACCGCTGCCGGCCAACAGGCCGATCGTCGGGGCGTCGGGGGGGAGCCGGCGGTCGTCCGAACGGGGGGTCCGCCGGGTCTCGGCGCGGTTGTGCTGGAGCAACGACACGTCCTGTCTCCTCGATCCTCGTCGCCTGGAGAGTCTGGAATCGGGTCAGAACCCCGTGGGGTCGACCGCCTGATCCTGGTCGTCGTGGTGGATGCCCCCCACGGTCCCGTCGTGATTGGGGCTGAGGGGGACGACCGCCGAGATCGCCTCGATCTGGCCGGCCAGCTCGCGGAGCTGGCGATGCATCTCGGGAAGCCGGGCGATCATCTGGAACAGCCGCCGCTGCTCGCGGATCGGGATCGCCGGCGAGCCGAGCACCTGCTGGCCGCTGGGAATGTTCCGGTGCACGCCCGCCTGGGCCCCGACGACCGCGCCGTCGCCGATGGTGGTCTTGTCCTTGATCCCCGCCTGGCCGGCCATGATCACATGGTCGCCGGTCGTGCAACTCCCCGCGATGCCGACCTGCCCGCAAAGCAGGTTGTGCCGGCCGATCTGGTTGTTATGGCCGATCATGACGAGGTTGTCGATCTTCGTCCCCTCGCCGATCCGGGTCGCCTCGAACGTGGCCCGATCGATTGTGCAGTTCGCGCCGATTTCCACGTCGCTGCCGATTTCCAACTTGCCCGTATGGGGGATTTTGACGTGCCTGCCTTCCGACTGACGATAGCCGAAGCCGTCGCCGCCGAGCACGGTGCCGGCGTGAACCTCGACCCGGTCTTCAAGCCGGACGTCGGCGTAGAGGACCGCGTTGGGGTGGATGATGCAGTCGACGCCGATCCGGCAACGGTCGCCGACGACCGCGCCGGGGTGGATCGTCGAGCCTTCGCCGACGACCGCCTGATCCCCCACGTACGCGAACGGATAGACGGCGACGTTCCGACCGATCGTGGCGGTCGGCGCGACCCAGGCCTGGGGATGGACGCCGGTCCACCGATGGGTCTGTTCCCCGGACAGGTGGGAGCGGACCATGATGAATGCGGCGATCGGGTCGTCGACCTCGATCACGGGGAGATCGTCCTTGACCTGCGAGCGTCGGACGCGGAAATGGGGGCCGACGATCGCGGCCGACGCCGGAGAGGTCCGAAGCAGCTTGGCGTAGCGGTCGTTCTCGATGAAGGTGATGTCACCGGGCCCCGCCTCGCTCACCGGACGCGCCGAGTGGATCGAGACCTTCCCGTCACCGACGAGACGACCACTGACCAAGGCCGCGAGTTGTTCGACCGTTGCGACCACTGGCGATTCCTTTCTTCCCTGAAAGGAGCAGACCAGAACCGAGGTGACGAGGCGCCGAGGTCAGTCTCTAGTCCATTCCGGTCTTGATTCGGTTCAGTTTGGACTCGCGATTCGTCACCGGCCATCCTGGCCAGCGGGGAATCTAATCCAACTCGCCGTGATGGGCAAGCCGAGTCGAGACGAGTCGAGTCGCGGTCCCTGGCGACCGCCGCCCCCGTCGGACGGCGTCGCGGAATCGGCTCCACGCTCGATCATCGTCAAACCCGGCCGCCGAACTTCAACGCTTCCGCCGCCCTGAGTTCCACCACCTTCGTCAGAGTCGACACATGCGTCACGTCGTTTCCAGCCTCTCGCCCCCGGTCCAGATGGACGGCGGAAAGGCCCGCCCGGATCGCGCCCAGGACGTCGTTCTCCAGGTCGTCGCCGACCGAGAGAATCCGCTCCGGGGGCAGGTCGAGGCGCTCCGAGACCGCCTCGAAAAACGCCTGATGCGGTTTGCGGTAACCGACTTCCGACGACACGACCAGAACGTCGACCAGCTCCGCGAGTTCCGGCAGACCGGCCACGACGCGCCGCAGCCGGGCGTCGAAGTTGGAGCCGATGCAGACCTCCATTCCGGCCTCGTGGATCGCCCGCAGCGCGGGGACGGCGTCGGGAAAGCAACGCCACGATTCCGGGCGGCCGAAATGGTCCCAAAGTTCATCGAAAGCGCGCTGCGGATCGGGGACCTCGGGCAAGACCTGGGCGACGATCTCGCGCCACCGCCGCTGCTCGATGGTCTCGTCGGTCGAGTAAATCCCCCGATCGGCCCGGATCGCGTCGTCGCGGAACGTCTTCTGAAACCGCCGCCGGACGTCGTCGCGATCGAGGATCACCCCCTGACGGTCGGCCGCCTCGGTATAGGCGTCGGCCACGGAAGGGGTCGGTTTGATTAAAGTCCCCACGGCGTCGAGGACGATCCCCTCGACAAGGTCCCATTTCGGTTGCGTGCTCATCGGCGTCCATCTGGTTGACAACACGGGTGTTTCTTCGGAGAAGCCACGACGATTCGCCCCCTCAGATCACCACAGGCCCCCGGCCTTTCAGCAATCTAGGCAAGCCTCATAGACATTGTGGGCCCAAAACCGGGCTCGGGGAAGATTGATCCGCGTAGACTGACCCACTCCCTCGCCGTTTTTCACCAGGAATCGAGCCCATGCACCCCACTCGCCCCCGTTCCAACGGCTGTTACCAGGGGCCGCACTCGAGCATTCCCGCCACCCAGACCCAGGCGCTCGACCGGCGCCACACCCTCGACGAGCAGCAACGAGCCTATCAAGGCACGCACGAGGCGATCCGCCCCACCGACCCGCGCCGCCGCCCGCCGTCTTGAACCGGCGCCCCCCGACGCTCAGCCCTTCCGCCCCGGTCGGACCAGGCCGGCGGCGACGTCGACGTCCAGGCCCGAGGTCTCGCCCGCGGCCAGCTTGACCAGCGCGATCCCCGCCATCGCCGCGTTGTCGGTGCATAACGACGTCGGCGGAATAAACACCTGTACGCCGATCTTATCGGTCATCTCGGTCAGACGTCGTCGAAACCGAGCGTTGGCCGCCACGCCGCCGCCGACTCCCAGGCGCTTCAGGCCGGTCCGCCTGAGGGCCTGGCGGGTCTTGGCGACGAGGACGTCGACGACGGCCTCCTGGAAGCTGGCCGCCAGGTCGGGGATCGCGGCCGGTTCCGGCTGGACGGGGCCTCGCTCCTGGTTCGGCCCCCGGATCGCATACAGGACGGCCGTCTTGAGCCCGGAGAAGCTGAACGCCAGCCGGTCGTCGCGGAGGAACGAGCGCGGGAACGCGTAGGCCTTGGGGTCGCCCCCCGCCGCGGCGCGTTCGATCTCGGGGCCCCCGGGGTATCCCAGCCCCAGCAGGCTGGCGACCTTGTCGAACGCCTCGCCGGCCGCGTCGTCGATCGTGCTCCCCAGCAACTCGCAATCGAGCGGTCCCCGGCAATGGTACAGGCTGGTGTGGCCTCCCGAGACCACCAGGCCGACGCAGGGGTAGACCTGGCTGTCGGGGAACGCGAGCTGGCAGGCGTAGAGGTGCCCTTCCAGATGATCGACGGCGATCAGCGGGACGTCCAGCGCCAGGGCGAGCGCCTTGGCCGCGGTGAGGCCGACGACGAGCGCCCCCACCAGGCCCGGACGGGTCGCCACGGCCACCGCGCCCAGGTCGGAGAGTCCGACGCCGGCCCGGCGCAGGGCCTCGTCGATCATGGGCAAAACCTGCGTCACGTGGGCCCGAGACGCGATCTCGGGGACGACCCCGCCGAACGGCTGATGAAGTCCCACCTGAGACGACACCACGCTGGAGAGGATTCGAGGCGTCCCCTCGGCCGGCGGCCTCGGACCTTCGAGGACCGCGGCCCCCGTCTCGTCGCAGGTCGTCTCGATGGCCAGCAAGAGCAGGCGGTCGGAGGGGCGTTGAGGGACGGCGGACATGCTCGACACCGAGGAGGGGAGAGGCCGTCGGCCTCGGGAAACAGCCGCGGCGAGGTCTCGAGACCTCGCCGCGGCGGAACGGTGACGCGTTGAGACGGACAAGGGCCGAGGCCGCGCGGTCAGGCGGCCTTCGCCTTGGCGTCCTCGGTCGCCGCCGGCGCGGCGATCCTGGCCTTGAGGACTTCGACGGCCTTGTCCATGACCTTGTCCACGAACTTGTGATTCTCGGCGGGGGGGGCGACCACCTTGGGCGGCTCGGGCTTGGTCGGGTCGACGGGGGGCTTCTCGTTCTTCTCCACGTCGTTGGTCTTGACCTTCTCCTGGTTTTCCTGGGCCTTCTCGGCGTCGGACGTCGCGCCGACGGGCTTCTTGGGGTCGAGCTTCGCCAGCTCGGGGAGGTCGCGGGCGCGTCGGCCGCGGAACCATTCGATGTACTCGGGGGTGGACAGCTTGACCTCCATGCCGGGATTGGGAGAGACCCCCCACTTGTCGGTCGTCTTCGAGTTCCGGAACCGGTGGATGTTCTCGCCCGAGGGACGGAAGTAGCTGGCGACGGTCAGTTTCAAGACGCTGTCGCCGTCCTCGAGCTCGAGGATGTTCTGCACCGAACCCTTGCCGTAGCTCCGCTGGCCGACGACCGCCGCCCGCTTGTGGTCCTGGAGCGCCGCGGAGACGATCTCGGAGGCCGACGCCGAGTTCTGGTTGACCAGCACCACCATGGGCAGGTCTTCAAACTCGCTGTCTTTCTGGGCGGTGTACGACTTGGGGATCGTGTTCCGCCCCTTGGTGCTGACGATGTCCCCCTGGTCCAGGAACATGTCCGAGACCTCGACCGCCGCGCTCAAAAGGCCGCCGGGGTTGTCGCGAAGGTCGAGGATCAGCCCCTTGGCCCCCTGCTCCTTCAGTTCGTCGAGCGCCTTGCGGAGCTCCTCGGCGGTGTTCTGGATGAACGACGAGATCCGGATGTAGCCGATCTTCTGGTCCTTGTCCATCATGTAGTCCCACCGGCCGGTCTTCTCGCGGTGGTCCCCCAGGACGCTGGGGACTTCGATGATCGCCCGGGTGAGCTTGATCGGAACGGCGTCGTGGCTTCCCTCGTGCAGGACGTCGAGAGTGACGTCGGTGCCGGGACGGCCGGTGAGGACCTCGACGGCCTTGTCGGGGCTCATCCCCTCGGTCGACTGGCCGTCGATGTTCATGATCAGGTCGCCGGCGAGCACGCCCGCCTCGTACGCCGGGGTGCCGACCATCGGCGAGATCACCCGCAGCCGGCCGGCCGAGTCGTCGAGCCCAACCTGGATGCCGATCCCGCCGAACTTCCCTTCGATCTGCTTGCGGAACTGCTTCCATTCGCCCGTGTTGATGAACGACGAATGCTGGTCGAGGTTCTGGAGCATCCCTTCGAGGGCGCTTTCCAGCAATTCGCGGCGGGTGACCGGGCGGACGTAGTTGGCCTCGACCTTCTCCACGGCGTCGACGAACAGGCCGTAGAGCTCGAGCATCTCGTCCTTGGGCTTGGCGCCCTGGGTGGCGGCCTGCCAGCAGAAAGCGCCCAGGGCGACGACCACGGCCAGGCCAAAATAGATCCGTCTCGGCATCGGCGAGCCTCCCAAGATGTCGTTCCGACCTCGTTCGATCCGCCTTCAACCCGAAGACGGCGAACGTCTCATGGATTCAGTCTATTCGAGGTCCGCGGAAACCGGCAAGCTCGCCCTTTCCGAACCTCCTCAGGACGCCGGCCG
>CALCIC010000457.1 GCA_937907405.1 uncultured Isosphaeraceae bacterium
CATGTCCTCGGGACGAAGCATCATCACCCAGGACGCGGACTTCCTCCGCCTGAGCGCGACCGGAGCCGACCACCCGGGCGTCGTCTTTTATCCTTCGCAGGCCCGAACCATCGGCGAAGTCGTACGCCTGACCACCCTCATCTGGGAGCTTCTCGAACCCGACGAAATGCGGAATCACGTCGAATACATCTGAGGCGTCGGGTCGCTTCGTCAACCTCGCCTCCTACCTGGTTTTTCGAAAGATTCTTGCAACCAACAGCGGCCTCGCGTGCATTACTCGTGTTCCCAGACGTGATTTTCCTCCGGATCGAGGGACCGAGTCGTGGCGATCAAACGGGGCGGGGCCGTCGTGCGGCAGGTCAGCACGCTGTTCAACGTCGGGGTGATCCGCGACCTGACCGACGGCCAGTTGCTGGAGCGGTTCGCCAACGGCCAGGGCGAGGCCGCGGAGCTGGCCTTCGCGGCGCTGGTGGACCGCCACGGGCCGATGGTGCTCCGCGTCTGTAGGGCCAGGCTGTCCGACCCGCACGACGCGCTTGACGCGTTTCAGGCGACCTTCCTGATCCTGATCGAGAAGGCCCCCGGCCTCTGGGTCCGGGACTCGCTCGGCCCCTGGCTGCACGCCGTGGCCCTTCGCACGGCGACCCGCGCCCGGTCGGCGACGGCCCGTCGGCGGCGGGTCGAACGGCTCGCGGCCGAGCGGTCGATCGATCAGGACGCCGATCGCGGCTGGGAGCAGGCGCTTCATGAGGAAATCGACCGACTCCCCGAGCGTTACCGCGTGCCGATCGTCCTCTGCGACCTCGAAGGGCGGACCTGCGAGGAGGCGGCGCGGAAGATGGGCCGCCCGGTCGGGACGGTGAAAAGCTGGCGAGCCCGGGCCCGCGAGCGGCTCCGCCAGCGGCTGACGAGGGCGGGCCTCGCGCCCTCGGTCGGGCTGACGGCGGTGACGACGCCCGAGATGAACGAGGCGATCCGGGCCGTCATGGCCCGGATGACGGCCGGGACGGTCCCGGCCTCGGTGGGCGTGCTGGTCAAGGGAGTATTGAAGGCCATGTTCATCAAAAAGCTAGGGACGGCGGCGGCGATGGTGGGAGCCCTGGCGTTCGCCGCGGCCGGCGCCGGCTCGCTCGCTCGCGTCGCCGCCGACGACCCGGAGCCGCCGCGCCCGGAGGCCCGAATTCAGCCGGCCCCCGCGCCGCCTCGCAAACCCGACGACGAAACCAGGCCGCTCTCACTCCGTGAGGCGATCCGCATGGGCCTGGAGAACTGGGCGGAAGTTCGGACTGTTGAGGCGGGGACGCCGCCTGACGACACCCTCGTGATAGCCCCAATGCAGCCTGGGAAGGAAGCCTTCCAGTTCGAGTCCTTGGTCGTGTCCCACGTCCAGTCGATCGAACAGCGCTACTGGGGGCTCTCGCAAAAGTACGTCCAGCTCTGGGCCGCCGAGAAGGCTGTCGAGATCGCCGGCGAAGTCCTCAAACAGGAGCCAAAGGCCGGGACGGAGGCCGAAGTCAAGGAGGCCAACCGGCGGTTGGATCAGTTCAACCTCGGCCTGGTGGGCAGAACGTCCGAGGCCATCACTTCCGAACGGTGGCTTCGAGACGTCCTCGGCCTGGCGCCTGCCGGCAGCCGCAGGATCGTCCCCGTCACCCCCCCGGCGGAGGCCAAGATCGAGCCCGATTGGGATGAATGTCTGGCCGCGATGAAGGCGAAAAACCCCGGCGTCGTTCACACCATTCGGGCTGCGACGGTGGCGCATGCCATGCGGAACGACCCGGCGAGGGGGGACCTCGAGACCGTCCTAGGCATGGTCGTCAAGGAGCCGACGCACAGGCTGGAGATAGCTTTTCGAGAGATCGAAGCCTACTACGAGCGATTTCAGGCCGCGAAGCGGGTGCGCGTCACCGCGAGGGAGAGGCTCGCGACACAGCGGGCCCGATATGATGAGGGCCGCATCACCATCGACGCTTGCCTCGACGCCGTCAGCCAGTATGCCCGGGCCGTGACCGAGGAGGCTCAATTCAAGGCCGCGTACAATATCGCGATCGTCGATCTAGAGGCGGCCAAGGGGACGCTGTTGGAGCGCTACGAGATCACGCTCCCGACGCCCGATGTGGCCCAACGGCCCCGCGTGATCAAGGCGCCGGCGTCGGCCGACCCGGAAGCGCCTCGATAGGCCCCGCTCGCCCGCGTCGGACCGTCACGGCCGACGACCACTCATCATGTGATTTGGGACCAGGGAACTGGTGCTCCTCGGGGTGCCACGGGTTCCGTACTCGGACCCCGTGCGGGCGAGGCTTGGCCCGGCACGGGGTCCGAGTACGGAACCCGTGGCACCCTCGATTTCGGGCTGCGTCGTTCTGCAGGGACGCCGCTACCGGGACCGGGAGCGAGGCCGCGCGAACATCGGTCCTCAGAAAACATCTCGATTTCTCGCACCGAAACGGCGAATCCTTAAACGAAGACGTACACCTGGTTCATACTTAGAGTGCAGGAGTGTGCATTCGATTCTTTGGCAATTCGATTGTAGGGGTGGAAGCGGTTCCGCCTGACGGGAACGCGCGGGGTGCGTCGCGGGTGCGGGTCGTCGGCGCGTTGAAAAGTGAGCGATCGAAGCCAATTTCCGGACGTCGCGGCGCTCATTCCGAGACCTCGAAATATCAGCCCGACGCGTGTTTGGCTGTTGTGATGTTCTCGTTCGGCTCGGGCCCGGGGCGAGCGATGAAGTCCCTTCTCCCGGGGGGAGAAGGGATGAAAGGCCGTACGAAGCGCGCGAACGAAGCCAATTTCCGAGCCGCGCGGCCGAGAATCGGGCGAACGAAGCCAAATACCAGCCCGACGCGCCAGCGAGGGGATCGCCCGGGGAAGGCCGTTGCATTCGTCGCGACCCGCGCATGTCGTCCCCTCGCTGGCGCGTCGGGCGTTGCGCTGTTTCCGACCGAGCCTGCTCAACCGGCCGTCGCGTTCGGCGCCGGACTTGGAGGAGGGTCGCAGATGTGGAGTGCGGCGGCTCGCCGCCGCGCCTCATCGCCCGGCCCATGCGGCGGCAAGCCGCCGCACTCCACGACGGCCGAGAATTGGGCGAACGAAGCCAATCGCCCGCTACACCTCGGCGGCGACCGCGGGCTCGGCGGCGGGGGCCGGCTTGCGGCCGATGCCGAGGCGGAAGATGATCATCGCCGAGACGATCATCGAGCCCGAGAGGATCCAGATGCCCAACTGGTACGAGTCGGTGTTCTGCTTGAGGACGCCGAGGATCGTCGGGCCGGCCATGCCGCCGAGGTTGCCGAACGAGTTGATCAGGCCGATGCTCGCCGCCGCCGCCGACCGCGTCATCAACAGGTTGGGGAGCGCCCAGAACGCCGGCAGGTACGCCTTCAGGCCCATCATCGCCACGAAGAACAGCAGCACCGTCAGCCAGGCCGGGTTGCCCTGGATCGCCACCAGGGTCAACGCCAGGGCGCCCAGGAAGATCGGCAAGGCCGCGTGCCACCGCCGCTCGTCCATCCGATCCGAGCTCCAGCCGATGAACAACTGGCCGATCACCGAGCCCAGCGGGGGGATGACCACCAGCAGCGCGATCTTCTTGTAGTCGAGGTCGTACCAGTCGTTGAGGATCGAAGGCATGTAGAGCTCGATGCCGTAGTTCCCCGTCACCACGAAGAAGTAGGCCGCCGCCAGCGCCAGGATCTTGGGGTTGCTGAGCGCCTGCCAGACCGTCATGTGGCCGCGCGCGCCGTCCTCGGCCCGCTCGCGGTCGAGCTCGTCCTGCAGGGCCGTCCGCTCCTCCTCGGTCAGCCAGAGCGCCTCGCGCGGCCAGTCGGTAAGCTTCGCCAGCACGACGACGCCCAGGATCAGCGCGGGGATCGCCCAGAAGATGAAGATCCACTGCCAGCCCACCAGCCCCAGCAACTTGGGCACGTCCCCGACGCCGACGTCGATCATGAGCGCCGAGACCGGCGGCCCCAGCACCTGCGCGACCGGCGTCCCCACGAAGAACCAGGCCAGCGCCCGCGACCGGTCGCGGCGGGGGAACCAGTGAGGCAAATAGACGATCACCCCCGGGTAGAACCCGGCCTCGGCCACCCCCAGCAAGAACCGGATCGCCCAGAACTGGAAGACGTACACCGAGCCCGGCTGTTTCAGGCCCGACGCGTCCCACCCGAGCCCTTCCATCAGTTTCGCGAGCCCGGCGAGCATCGATTCGGACGGCCCGGTCACTCCGGGGATGCGGTAGTGGACGAACGCCGTCATCGCCGCGACCAGGCCCCACGAGATCATGATCCGGCTGATCCACTTGCGGGCGCTCCAGCGCTCGACCAGCAGCGTGCCGGGGATCTCCAGGACGAGGTAGCCGACGAAGAAGATCCCCATGCCGAAGCCGAGGACCGACTCGGTGAACCCCAGGCCGTGAAGGTCCTCCTGCATCCGAAGCTTGGCGAACCCGACGTTCCCCCGGTCGATGTAAGCGATCACGTAGCAGGCGAACAACAAGGGCAAGAGCCGCCAGTACGCCTTGGTCCGGGCGCGATCCAGGGGAGTTGAAGACGGGGGAGACGACATGGGCGCGACCTCAGGATAAGTATGCGGCTGGGGAGAGGCTTAGGGACGGCGTCGGGGGGGGCGCGATCGGTCGGACGTCACGGATCGACGACCGCCAGGCCGAGGTCGATATACTGGCCTCCCTCGGTCTGGCGGCAATGGACGGCGAACAGGTTCGAGCCCCGCTTGAGCGCCTGGAGCGCCTCCGGGTAGATCCGTTTCGTCTGGTAGTCGGACGAGTAGCCGTTGAGCCGGGCGGCGAGCACGCCGTTGATGTAGACCTCGGCGTCCTCGTCGTGGTGGATCACGAGCCGAAGCCCGTCGCCGGCGGCGTTGGCCGCCCTGGGGACGTCGATGACGCGGCGGAGCCAGATCTCCGGGCCGTCCCAGACGGTCCGGACCTCGGCGCCGGGCGTCCCCTTGGTTCCGAAGCCCCCCTCGCCTTGCTTCCACCCCTTGTCGTCGAAGTCGACCGCGGTCCAGTTCTCCGCCGGCTTCTCGACGACGTACCGCCACGAGGAGGCCGCGTCATGGGCCGTGGGAATCAGCGTCGCGACGTTCTTGGGGACGGGGATGGGCGCCCATTCCCCCTTCAGGTCCTTGGCGTTCTGGCGGGCCAGGGCGAGGCAGTCGTCCCAGTAGGGCTTGGCGTCGGTGAGCGCCCGGATGAAGATCCCGCCGATCACCGGCCGCGCCTTGAAGTGCTGCCGCTTGCCGCTGTCGGTCCAGTACCAGTCGGAGAACGGCGCGCGGTCGGGGGTCTCGTCGGCGAACGCGTACAACGGGTCGACCAGCCGCTCGAAGCCCGCGCGGTCGGGCGCCAGCGTGGCGGTCCAGACCAGCCAGTCGCTCTTGGTGAACGCCTTCCGCGAGTCCAGCGGCAGGCCGTACCTGTTCATCTTGCCGGCGTAGAACGCCAACTCCTTGGCGGCGACTTCCGGCGGGAAGACGTTCAGGTCGAGGATCTTGTCCCAGACCAGGTTGTACTTCTGGCTCCAGCTTGGCGCGGGGTCGAAGGTCAGGCGGTAGTGGTCGCCGGCGTCGGCCATCTCCATCCACTTGCGGGCCAGCTTCTTGGCCAACTCGTCATACCGCCCGGCGACGTCCCCCTCGCCCCGGAGCGCGGCGATCTTGCCATAGCAGGCCATGCCCAGAATCGCCTTGATCGACAGGTTCGCGTTCCGCGCGAGGTGGCCGGCGAAGTCGTCGGTGCAAAGCTGGTTGGCGGGGTCGAAGCCCTCCCGCTCCAGGTATTCGGCCCATTTGGTCAGCACCGGCCAGTACTTGTTCGAGAATCCGTCGTCCTTCTCGGTGAGGGCGAGCGCGGCGACCATGATGAGCATGTTGCCGGTCTCCTCGACGGGCATCTGGTCGACCTCGGTCCGCTCGCCGCCGCCGTAGACCTGGCCGCGCGCCACGGGGTACGTCCCCACGTCGTGGGGGGCGAACGGGAACTTCCAGCGCGGCGAGCTCGCGTAGTCGAGCACCGGCACCAGCGCCGCCTTGGCCAGGATCGGGCTGAACAACAGCAGGTGGGGGAACTGGGGGTAGATCACGTCGACCGTCCCCATGCAGCCGTTGGACGAGTTCTCCTTGGAGAACCAGAGCGGCATCCCGTTGGAGTCGGCCGCCAGCGATCCGCCGGCCAGCGACTGGCGATGCGCCAGCGTCCCCAGCCTCGCGTACTTCGGCCCCCCCATCTCTTCCAGCACGGCGTTGAGCCGGGCGTCGAAGTAGCCGCAGAACTCGTCGTAGGCCTCGCGGCGCAGGTGGTGCCGCAGCAAGAGCGCGGCGAACGGCTTGTCGCCGGCGGCGACTTTCCAATAACTGGTCAACCATTCGTCCATGTAGTCGATGGCGAACCGGTCGTCGTAGGCGAGCATGGCGAAGGTGGTCGCGGGGGTCCCCGGCTGGACCTGGCCCAACGCGGTGACCAGGGCGAGGGTCGGGGCCTGGTCGTCGGCGCGGCGGGGCTGGCGGTCGTCGTCGCGGGCGGGGAGGCCGCCGTCCTTGACGTAGGCGTCGAACAGCGTCCTGTCCGC
>CALCIC010000458.1 GCA_937907405.1 uncultured Isosphaeraceae bacterium
GATGCCGGGGTGGACTTTTATCTCCCGCAGACCATCCGCAAGACCCGAACACCGCGAGGCCGTCAGATCCAGTCGCTCGTTCCGCTCTTCACGAGTTATCTGTTTCTGCGCGGCGGCGAGAAAGACTGGTCGGAGGCGATCCGGGGCGGCCGCGTGGTCAACGTCTTGCAGATCTTCGACCAGGAGTCGGTGCACCTGGATTTGCTTCGCATCTACAGGCTGCTCAGTTCGGGATTGCCCATCGGCCATGAAAAGCGCGTCGAGCCGGGGACGATCGTGCGGATCAACTCCGGCCCCCTCGCGGGTCTTGAGGGAACGGTCTCCCGCCGCGGCAACGGCGATCATTTCGTTGCGATCGTCGGGTTCCTCTCCCAGGGTGCGAGCGTGGAACTCCAGGATTGGCAGGTCGAACTGGTCCTTGATCGGTCAAGGACGCCGCGCGTAGCCCCTGGGTAGTTCTATTTGCTGATCTGGCTGATGATCCGACGCCAGTAGCCCTGGCGCTCGCGCTGAAGCATCGCGATTCGCTCGGTCAGCAAGCCGTGAGCCTCCACGGGGTTGGAAGCCTGGAGCGGCCCTCTTACGCCCGAAGCGGGCCGGTGGACCTCCGACGCCCCCCCCCTAGCGTCGACTCGCGTCTCTGGAGCTATGGAGGGCTTCGGGCCGCGGGATGCGGCGGGCGTCGCCCGCGAGCTCATTCCGGCACGCCCGGATTCAGCGCCGTCGCCCTCGGCCGCGCCTGGTTCTCGGCCCGACGCCGCAGGTTCGGCGCGGGTGAGCTTCTCCTGGAGTCCGCTCAGCTCGCGGGTGAGCTGTTCGACCCGGTCGAGTTCCACTCGCACAGTGCTCAAATATTCACGGTGCATGGCGACGAACATCTGCACCAGAAGGATCATGTCGTTGTGGAACGACTCCATCAACTGCATCTGCTGCTGCCACATCGTCGCTTGAGCGGGTCCGGATTGGACCGGCGACTGCCAGGGCAAGACCGATTCGAGCATGCGGCCGGGCGCGGCCGCGGCGGCCTGGCCATGGACGTGCGCCACCGGCATCAATTGGCCTGAGTACTCCAAAGGACGAGTAGCGAGCTCTCGGCCGGTGCGGAGCGAATTTCCGCCGCTGGAATGCGGCGGGGATGATTGGCCAGGTTCGAGCGGCATCGCTCCCGCGGAGATCGGGACGTCCCGGCGACTCAGCCCGCTCGCCTCTTCAGGATAGCGAACGATGAACGTGAAGCGGCCGATCTGGACCGCATCGCCTTCGTCGAGCCACGCCCAGCGAACGCGTACGCCGCCGACGACGACCCCTTCCCGGGATCCCAGGTCCACCACCCAAAGGCCGCTTCGAGTCCGGATGAAGCTGGCGTGGAGGCGAGAGATGCTTTCGTCCAAAAGGGTCAACTGGCATTCGTCGGCACGCCCGATCAGGGCCAAGGCGCTTGGGATCCGCCAGAGCGATCCGGCTTTGGACGTCTTGATCGGCAGTTGCAGAGCCGCCTCGGGGGCCGCCGCGGTCGGGTTCGCCTCCATCGGCGACGCGGCGGCGCGCTCACCCGCCGGCGCTGCAAACGGAAGCCCGCTCCCATTGACGATCCTGCGAAGGCTGTAGCCGCCGATGTCGACGGCCTGACCAGGATCCAGCCAGCCCCAAGCGACCCGCTCCGTCCGATCCGACCACGCGAGCCCAGTCCGGCTCAGCAAGTCGAGGCAGAACAAGCGGCCGTCCACTACCTGAAAATAAGCATGAAGCCGGCTGACGTCCGAGTCTTCCAACCGAAGATCAGAGCGTGGATCCCGCCCCACCATCAAGAAGGGCTGGCCGAATTCGTGGATCGTCGGAGCCCTTTCGGCGCGGCCATGGTTCCGACGTTCGAGTACGAGATGCGACTCGGCCCCACAGGCTTTGAGGAACAAGTCGAGTACGGACTCGTTCATAACGTGGATCGTTTCGATCTGGCGAAATCTGAGGCCCGCCCGGCGCAACCACGGAGGTTACGATCTTTGGATGAGCAAATTCCCATTTGACCATAATCGGTTTCTGAATTCAAGAACCCTGGACCCACCACCGTTCAACCCGTTCAACCGTTCAGCGGACGTCGCCAAACCGAAAGCATCCGACAAGCATGAGTTTGCCACAACTCCATGACTGGCCGAAAAGCTCAGATGATCGACGTCTACAAGAAGGCCGGCGCTCTCGCGTCCTGGCCGAATCACGACCGCCCCGCGCCTTGAAACGCATCCTGCAGCAAGCCCGGTTTGGAAGACGTTCTCTCCCGGACGGGTCGAGATCGCTCCGCCTCCCGCGATTGCCGGCTTGATTCCTGGTCTGGCTCGTTCGTCGACCTGGGGCCGTCGTGTTCTCCGGCGATTGCTGCCGATCAAGTCTTCCGCTGGCCTCGGCGCGTCCGCCGCCGCGCCGCGATCCACACTTGCGTTGCGGCTCCTGGCACGGGGCTTCATCCGTCGCCTGGGGCGTTCTGAAACCGACTACGACTTTCGCCCAAAGCCAGCCAAGAAGCTCTGAGAAGCGACCGCCATGGGCCGTGAACGGTATCGAGTCCCGATGGGCCGACGATGAAACCCCTGGGCCCCGGAAGGCGGCGGATGTGGAGCGCGCATCGGTTCCAACTCGAGGAAACCGTCGGATTTCGTCGAGGGATGGACCATGCGGCATTCGCTTTTAGCCGTCGATTCAAAATTATTTTGTTTTTTCGGCACGTTATCATGCTATACAAAACTATGCCGTAACCTCAAATTTTTCAGGGTGATAAGCGAGGTGTCGCCTATCTTTAACCACTTCAAAAGCAACGAATTCCGATCTCTGCGGTACTAACCCCGTTGACATCCTCTCGATCGCAAGATAATAATGCCCTCAAGTCAGGCAGGCACAACCTCGCACAAGCATGTGCGCGTCGATGCACCAAGCGGAAGCCTGCCCGCATCGTTTATTTTCGTTCGCCGCAAGGGTTCAGTTCCTGCAACCCATGGGGACGAAGTCTTGACTTTGATCAAGGGTGATCGGCCCTGAGCAGCCCCATTTGAATCGGGGCGGGTGACGCGAGGGCTCGCCGCGGTCAGGCTGCAACCCGCGCCGCGGGGGCGGGACGTTCCGGTCGACGGCGGGAACGTCGCGAGACTGCCGCCGCCGCAAGGTCGACCGAGAAGAATCCCAGCGAGGGCCGGCTGAGCGAGGGTCCGGCCTGGCCGCGACGATCCGAGCGCCAGCCCCATCGCGGCCGGCCGAACCCAAGGGACTCTCGATCATGCGACGGAAGGACATGCCGTTCGTGGTGGCGCCTTGGCTGTTGCTCTTGCTCTGCGTGTGCTGGGGGCTCTGGCCGGCTCTGACGACCATGGCCGACCGGTGGGCGTGGGATCCGCGCTATTCGCACGGCTGTCTGGTCCCCCTCTTTTCGCTCGGGTTGATCTGGTCGCGTCGAGACAAGCTTGCGGTGGCGCCGCTCAGCCCCACGGGATGGGGGCTGTTGCCGATCGCTCTCGGGGCGGCCCTTCAGACGCTGGGGGGGTACTTCCACCTCAACGCGATCGAGGGGGCCGCACTCATCCTCTACCTGCTGGGGATCGTCCTGCTGCTCGCGGGGCGGCGGGTCCTGAGCCTCGTCCTGCCCGCGATCGCCTTCCTCGTGTTTATGATCCCGCTGCCCTGGCGGATCGAGGTCGCCATGGGGCAACCGCTTCAAAGGCTGGCCACCTATCTCAGCGTTTACGCACTTCAGACCCTCGGCTTCGCCGCGTTCTCCGAGGGGTATGTGATCCAGTTGAACGAGGCACGGATCGGCGTGGTCGACGCATGCAGCGGTTTAAGTATGCTTATGACGTTCCTCGCCCTCTCGACCGCGGCCGCGATGGTGGTCCGGCGTCCCCTGCTGGACAAAGTCGTGCTCGTCTTGAGTTCGATCCCGGTCGCGCTGATCGCGAACGTCGGTCGGATCATTCTGACCGGCGTCCTTCATGAGGCGTCGGGAAAGCAAGCGGCCGATCACTTCTACCACGATCTCGCCGGCTGGTTGATGATCCCCTTCGCCCTGTTCCTTTACTGGCTGGAAATCCAGGCGCTGTCGCGCATTCTGATCGAGAAGGCCGCGCCGATCCCGCTGAGGATCGGGCTCGGGACCATGAAGGGATCGAAGCACGAGACGGCGGCGGGCGTGGCCGGAGAATAGACTCCGGTCCGGCCTCGGCCTCGCGTCGCCTTTCTCAAGCCTGCTCGAAAGCCCGATCCAAAGCCGTGCGTACCGGAATCGGCCGCCTCGCGAAAGTTCCAACCATGAGCAAAGCAATCCAGAAATCCGATGCGATCGCGGAGACGGAAGGCGCGGCCGTCGAGCAGGCGAACAGTCTCACGGCGCCTCCGATCGAAGTCTTGTCAGGCCCCCAAGCTCCCGGCTCGAACGCCGTCAGGGCGGCGGACCCCCCGAGCGCGACGAGCCTGTTTCACGCCCTGAGGCGGCGGTTGCCCCTGGCTCTCGGGGCGGCGGTCCTCGCATCGTCCTTGGCCGGGCCGGCCGCGTGGCTTCTGGCCCCGCAGGCGAAATACAAGGCCCAGGCGGTGCTCCATGTGGCCGCCCAGCCGCCGAAGGTCATCTTTGGGACGGTCGAGACGCAGGACGGAGCGGCCAACGAGTATGTGAGGTATCAGAAGACCCAGGCGGGCATGGTCCGAAGCCGAATGGTCATCAACGCCGCGCTCCAGCGCGACGGGGTCAAGCAACTGCTAACGGTCCAGGAACAGGAAGACCCGGTCCAGTGGCTCCAGGATCGACTCGAAGTCGGCTTCAACACCGGGTCGGAGCTGCTCAACATCGAACTCGCCGGCGACCGTCCCGAGGATCTCGCGACGATCGTGAACGCGGTGAACACCGCCTACATGGAGGAGGTGGTGAACGCGGACCTCAAGCTTCGGCAGACTCGGTTCGACAAGCTCCTTCAGCTCAAGGCGAAGTACGCCGACTCGATCAAGCGGCAGCGGGAGAACCTCAAAAAGCTGGCGGAGAAGGTCGGGTCCGACGACCGGCAGACGCTCGCGCTCAAGCAGCAGTTCGCGCTCGAGCATATGGCCTCGGTCGAGAAGGAATTGCTCGACGTCCAGTCCCAGAAGCGAAGAGCGCAGGTGGAGTTGAAATACCGTCGACAATCGGAAGACCTCGAGGAGACCGCCGCGAGGTGGGTGTCGGAGACCACGATCGCCGAGGCCGTCGAGCAGGATCCGGCCGTCGCCCAACTGCGTGATCGACTCTTCACCCTGGAATCCACCCTCAAATCGGAGGCGGCGAACACCCGCAAGATCGCGCGGAAGGCGCTCACCGAGCCGAGCCTTAAGCGGCTCCGGAGCGAGGTCGCGCTGCTCAAGCAAGATCTCGCGTCGCAGCGCGACGCGGTACGGTTGATCGTGATCCGTCAACTCCAGGGCGAGCAGGCCGGCGTCAAGAAATCGGAGGCGGCGACCCTCCAAGAGCAGCTCGCCGTCCTCGACGATCTCGAGGCCAGCCTGAAAGCCGAGATCACCCAACTGGACGAGGGAAGCCACAGTCTCACGGTCAACACGCTCGACCTTCAGACGATCCAGGACGACATGACGTACATCCAGGGGGCGGCGAGCAAGGTGGGCGCCGAGGTCGAGGCCCTCACGGTGGAGATCGAGGCGCCGTCGCGGGTGCGCCTGGTCGAGGAGGCCGTGGCTCCGCGCACCCGAGACGAGAAGAAGCGATACATGCTCATCGGGCTGATCACCGCGGGGGCGTTCTTCTTCGGCCTCCTCGGGGTCGCGTTCCTGGAATTGAAGACGCAGAAGGTCGATTCCGCCGAGGAGGTGGTCGTCGGACTCGGCCTCCAGATCGTGGGCGCGCTCCCGCTGCTTCCGCAACGAGTCCGGCTCGGCGGGCCCGGCGTTCGTTCGGAGAAGCATCGCTACTGGCACACCCTCCTGCTCGAATCCATCGACGCCACCCGGACCATGCTGGTGCACGCCTCGCGCGGTCAGTCGCATCGCGTGATCATGATGACGAGCGCGATCAGCGGCGAAGGGAAGACCTCGCTGGCCAGCCAGCTCGCGACCAGCCTCGCCCGCAGCGGCCTGAAGACCTTGCTGATCGACGCCGACCTCCGCAGGCCGTCGATCCATCAACTCTTCGAGCTGCCCCCCGGCCCCGGCCTCGGCGAAGCCCTCCGCAACGAGGTGGTCGCCGACCAGATGATCGCCGCCGCGTCGATCGCGGATCTCAGCATCCTGGTCGCGGGACGATGTGATCCTCAGGCCTTGCGAGAGCTGTCCCTGGGAGGATTCGCCAGAATCCTCGAACCACTCAGGCCGAGATTCGACTTCGTGATCGTGGACTCCTCGCCGGTGCTGCCGGTCGCCGACGGCTTGATGGTGGCCCAGCAAGTCGACGCGGTCCTCTTCTCCATCCTCCGCGACGTGAGCCGCAAGTCCAAGATCTTCGCCGCCTATCAGCGACTGAGCACGCTCGGCGTTCCGATCCTGGGGGCGGTCGTGACCGGGGCCCACGGCGGCATCTACGGCGCCGACCATTACGGCGTCGGAGGCTACTCCACCCCCTACCCGGCCGT
>CALCIC010000459.1 GCA_937907405.1 uncultured Isosphaeraceae bacterium
GAAGGCGTGCAGGAGATGCTCGCCGCCCGCGACGGAGCGGCGACCGACGACGACGACCGTCCCATCGACCTCTGCGCCGTGCCCGAGGAGGAAGTCGCGCTGGCGCTGGACAACCTGGAGAAGCAGCTCGGCTTCACGCTCACCGGGCCGGTGCGCGACCTGGTGGGCACCCGGATCGTCAACGTGCTGTCCAAGAGCCTGGGGGTCGTCGCCCGCGACGAGACCAGCCGCGAGGTGGTGGTCTACATGCTGCCCCGGAACACCGAGGTGCCGTTCGAGCGCGCCACCGACTTCGGCACCGACTCCGACGACCAGGCCGCCGTCGACGTCCGGGTGATGGCCGGCGAGCGCGACAGCGCCGACCCTTCCGACTGCCAGGAGGTGGGCGTCGCCACGCTCAACCTGCCGGAGAAGCTGCCGGCCAAGAGCCCGATCCGCGTGACCTTCGCCATCAACCGCGACGGCCGCCTGAACGTCTCCGCCGTCGACCTGACCGCCGGCGGCTCGATCGACGTCGAATTCCAGACCGAGGCCGTCATGAACTCCGCCGACGTCGAGGACCGCTCGACGGCGCTTCGGCTCTTGACGGTGTCTTAAAGGGGGGACGTTGGCATGGCGACGGACGCGTCCTGGACGATCCAGAAGACGACCGAGCGATTCCTGCTCTACAACATCCCCTGGGCGGGCTACCGATCGTTCTTGCACGTCCTGGAAGAGAACGCCGTCCGATTGACATACGATCAAGGAACTCTCGAACTCATGAGGGCGTCGTTCTTCCGCGAGCGCTATAAGGTGCTCGTCGCGCGGGTCGTCAATGTGCTGACCGAAGAACGAGAGACGAGGGTCGTCGCGATGGGATCGACCACGTTCAACCGGGAATCGCTGGAGTGCGGCGTCGATCCCGATCTGAGCTATTATTTCTCGAACGCCGGCAGGATCACCGACTGGGATCACATCGATCTCGAGGTCGACCCGCCGCCCGACCTGACGGTCGAGATCGACCTGACCAACGAAGCGCGAGGCCGGCTTCGAGTCTTCGCGGCCTTGAAGATCCCCGAGGTCTGGCGATTCGACGGTGAACGCCTGGAGGTGCTCAAGTTTCAAGCCGTCGGAGACTACCAGATCGTTCCCCAAAGTGAAATCTTCCCGTGGGTATCCATGGAAGGGATCGCGCGATTCCTGCGTGATTCCTCGATCGGCGACGACAACCAATGGGCCAAGGCGTTCCGCCGCTGGGTCCGCGAGACGGTCCCGCCGCGGGTTCAAGACGAACGCGGGGGCGAGTGAGGACGCGACATGGCGAGCTTCGTCGGGATCGACCTGGGGACGACCAACTCGGTGGTGGCGCGTCGGAACGCGTACGGCCGGCCGGAGGTGGTCGCCAATCGCGAGGGGGCGAACATCACGCCTTCGGTGATCTACTTCGGCGTCGACCCGCCGGTCGTGGGCCAGGAAGCCAAGGAGTGGGCCCGGCTGGGGGACGCCGAGATCGCCAGCTTCTTCAAGCCGCACATGGGCAGCGCGCTCTATCAGCTTGAATTCCACGGCAAAACCTACTCGGCGACCGACCTGTCGGCGATCCTGCTGAGGCGGCTCAAGGACGACGCCGAGGCGGCGATCGGCGACGACGTGGACCGGGCCGTCGTCACGGTCCCCGCCTACTTCGGCGACGCCCAGCGCAAGGCGACCATCGACGCGGCCGGCGCCGCCGGGCTCGAAGTC
>CALCIC010000460.1 GCA_937907405.1 uncultured Isosphaeraceae bacterium
TTCCTGTGGCGGCTGGCGTCGGCCGGCGGCGGCGACTGGCTGAAGGACGTGAAGCCCGACCCCGGCGCGCCCTCCCGGAAGCGACTGGAAGCCTCGGGCCTGATCGAGACGGTCAAGAAGAAGTCCCCCAAGGGCTCCCGGGCGTCGTTCGTCTCGCTGGCCGACGCCGGATGGGCGTGGCTGGGAGGCCATCTCGACGCCGACCTGAACACCAGATCGACCGCCGGGGTCGACGTCCTCCGCCTGCTGCTCGGCCGGCTCAAGACATTTCTCGACCGCAAGGACCTGGCGCTCGCCGACTTCATACGGCCGCCCGAACCGCTGAGTGGGACGACCGACGGAACGGTCGGCCCTCCGGTCGGCGATCCCAGGGCGCTTGTGACGACCGCGTACTACGCGCTGTCGTCGGGCCAGTCGAACGTGCGGGTGCGGATCGCCGACCTCCGGCGGGAGTTGGCGACGATCCCCCGGCCGGTGCTCGACGCCGCGCTTCTGGACCTGGCGAAGACCGGCGCGGCGTCGTTGTTCCGGCTCGACAACCCGGCCGAGATCGGCGACGCCGACCGTCAGGCCGTGCTCCGGACGCCCACGGGCGAGGAGCGGCACATCATCTATCTGGGAGGGCGGGGATCATGACCGAGCTTGACGCGATTCGGGCGGCCGATTTCGACTGGGCGGTGCGGCTCAACGACGTTTGGAGGCCGTCGTCGTCGGACGTCCCCGGCCTGCATGCGAGGCTTCGCGACGCGTTCGCCCGCAAGCTGGACGCGATGGAGCGGAACGGCGACGGCGGCTGCCCCCTGGGTTGGGTCGTGGTGGGCGACGGCGGCAGCGGCAAGACGCACCTGCTGGGCGCGTTCCGCCGCGAGGCCACGCGCCGCGGCTGCCCGTTCGTCATGGTCGATCTGACCGACGTGCGGAACTTCTGGGAGTGCGTGCTCCAGGGCTACATGGGCTCGCTCGAGCAGGAGCTTGACGGCGAAGTCCCCCAGCACAAGTGGGTGCTCGAGAACATCATCGCCAGGTACGGATCTGGCAAGTCGTTCACGGCGAAGCTCTCGGCCCTGCTCGGCCGCAAGAGCGCCGACCTTCGGGGCGACGTCAACGACATGCTCGGGGCGCTTTCGAAGCCGTTCCCCAAGGAGACGATGCGATATCAAGACGTCGTCCGAGCGCTGATCTGCTTGAATTCGGACGACTTCACAGTTGCGAGTCTCGGCCACGCCTGGCTGCGGGGGCTGCGGATCGAGGACGAGGACAGGAAGCGGCTGGGGGTCACCGTCGACCGGGAGCTTCCCAAACAGATCGTCGAGGCGCTGTCGTGGTTCACCAGCCTGGCCGGGCCGACGGTGATCGCCTTCGACCAGATGGACCCCATCGTCGCTCAGCTTCACTATCGCAGCCAGGGAGAGAACCACTCGGAGGCCGAGCAGGCGACCGCCAAATCGATCATCGCCGAGATCGGCGGCGGCCTGGGCGCGCTCCGCGACGTCGCGCGGAATACGCTGACGCTGGCGTCGTGCATCGAGCTCACCTGGGAAAACCTTCGCGCGTCGGTTCTCAAGCCCTTCCTCGACCGGTTCGAGGAACCCCGGCGATTGAACAACGTCGGCGCGGACCTCGCCCGCGCGATCGTCGCCGAGCGGCTCGCCCCGGCCTTCAAGGCGGCGGGCGTCACGCATCCTCATCCGACTTACCCGTTCGCCCCCAGTGCATTCGAGGAGCTGGCGGTCGATAGTCCGCGCGAAATCTTGATGAAATGCAACGCGCACCTGGCGAACTGTTTGGACCGTCAGCGGGTCGAGGAGTTGCAGACGTTCGTCGGGGGCGGTGGCGGAAACGAAGACGAGCCCGAGCCGCTCGGCGACAACATATTGAAATCCCTGGATCACGAGTTTCAATCCCTCCGCGCCGCCGCGAACCCGTCCTGGATTCTCGAAGAGAAACACGACGACGATCGGCTCGCTCCGCTGCTTCAGAACGCGATGGCGTGCCTTGTCCACGAGAACGACCTCGGCCCCGGCGTATTGGCGAGCGTCGACGTGCGGTTCACCGGCGGGAAGAAGACGGTCCCGCTGCACGCGCGGCTGCGACTGATCTTCCCGAATGAGAACGAGCGCGAGGAGCATTACGGCGTCCGGGCCTTGCAACAGACGTCCCCCCGAGCGTTCCAGTCCCGGCTCAAGGACGCGCTTACGCTCTCGGGCATCGATCGGCCGCTGTCGTTCCGCCATCTCGCCGTCGTCCGCACGACCGAGCTTCCCGGCGGCGCCGTAACGAAGAAGCTGATCGAGGAATTCCTGGATGCCGGCGGCCTATTCCTCCATCCGACCGAGGACGAACTCCGGACCTTGCACGCGCTCCATGAGCTGAAGGCCAGGAACGCCCCCGGCTTCGAAGCCTGGTTGAAAGCTCGTCGCCCCGCCTCGAATCTCGCGATCGTCAAAGCGATCGCGCCGAGCGATCAAATCAACGGCGGCGGATCGAAGCCGCAGCCGGAACCGCCCCAGGTCGATCCGCCTCCAGAGGTTTCAGACTTCGTTCCCAAGCCCGAGCCGGCCGGTCGATTGCCTCTGGGGCGTCGGTTGCAGGGGGGCAAGGCGGGCGAGTCGGTCGGCATGCCGGTCAGGCTGCTGGAGAAGCACGCGGTGGTGCTGGCGGGGTCGGGCTCGGGCAAGACGGTCTTCCTCAAGCGGTTGATCGAGGAATCCGCGCTGCTGGGCGTGCCGTCGATCGTCATCGACGTGGCCAACGACATGGCGGCCCTCGGCGAACGTTGGGCCGAGCCCCCCTCGGAATGGACCGACGCCGACCGCGACAAGGCCGAGCGGTATCATCGCGAGGCCGAGGTGGTCGTCTGGACGCCCGGCAAGGAGTCTGGCAAGCCGCTGTTTTTCGAGCCCATGCCCGACCTCGCGCCGCTGGCCGACGACGAGGAGGAACTCGACACCGCCATTCTGTCGGTCGTGGAGACCCTCACGCCGATCGTGGCGGCCGGCAAGAACCACGCCGCGAAGCAGAAGCAGGCGCTGCTCACGTCGTCGTTGCGCCACTTCGCCCGAAGCGGCGGGGGACTCGACGCGCTCATCGAGCTGCTGAAAGACCTGCCGCCCGAGGCGAGTCTTGACGTGGCGAACGAGTCGACGCTCACCACCCAGATGGCCGACGCCCTGAAAGCCGAGATCGTGACCAACCCCATGCTCCGATCGAGCGGCGCCCCCTTCGATCCGGGCGCGCTGTTCGGCTCGGATCGCGCCTCGGGTTCGACGCGGGTGTCGGTCGTCAGCCTGGTCGGCCTGCCCGGCCTTGAGGCGCAGCGGTACTTCCTGAACCAGCTCGCGATGACGCTGTTCTCGTGGATCAAGAAGAACCCGGACCCCGGCGACCGCCCGATGCGCGGGCTGCTCGTGATCGACGAGGCCAAGGACTTCGTCCCCTCGATGCAGGCGACCGTCTGCCGTGAGAGCCTGCGCCGGCTGGTCGCCCAGGCCCGCAAGTATCGGTTGGGCCTGGTGTTCGCCACCCAGAACCCCAAGGACCTCGACAACAAAATCATCGGCAATTGCGCGACGCATGTTTATGGAAAGATGAATGCGCCCGTTGCGATCGAGACCGTAAGGGACCTGATCCGGTTGAAGGGCGGCTCCGGCGACGACGTCGCGAAGCTGCCCCGCGGTCGGTTCTACGTCCACAACGCCGACTCCGACTTCTCCCTCCCGACGAGGATCGAAGCGCCGCTTTGCCTCTCGCGCCATCCCGTCAGCCCGCTCGACGAATCGACGGTCCTCGCCAGCGCCGCCGCGTCCCGGTCCCGGCTCCGCGCCAGGCCTCGCGACGCCCGAATCCACGCCGTCGGGGCGGTGTGAGATCGAAGCGCCCGTGATGGAATCTCCTCGCCATGACATGCGCGGGGGACTCCATCGGCTGGTCCATCCACCCGTCTTGCAATTCATGCCTGGATTTCGGCGGTCGGCCGCGCTCTATGGATAATCAGAAGAACCGGATCGCATTTCGTCTCAAGTCTTTGCCGGAGGCGGCCGATACAGGAGGGAAGTGCTCTGGGACGGATTGCGCCGAGGGAAGTGATTGTAGGGGCGTGAGAACGCTCGGCGCGGTTCGACCGGGGAGCGATTTAGCCGGGAGGGCTAGGAAACCCATGTCGCACGATGATCCGGCGGCCGGCAAGGGCCGAAGCGTTGAACGTCGCAAGGTGAGCTTCATCACGACGGTCGAAGACCTGGAAGGCCGCGTCCTCCTGTCGGGGGTCCGCCAGTTTTCGGCGCACCCCGCGATGGTCCGGCAGATGAACCGACCCGGAGCGAACGTCCAGAACAATGCCCGCGCCGAACGCCAGCAGCAAATGGCCGAGGCCCGCGCGCAGCGGCAACAGCAAATGGCCGAGGCTCGCGCCCTGCGCATGGCGAACGCCCAGGCCCATCCGCAGGGCCCCCGACGGTTCCAAGGCATGAACGCCCTCCGGGGACGCAATCCGACGATCAACGTCAACCCGACGATCAACGTCAATCCAACCATCAACTCGAACGCGAACGCCAACCCGTCGAACGTGTCGACGCCGGCCGCCAACTCCACCCCCAATCCGTCGTACCAGGACGCCCTGGCGTCGGCCGGCGTGGGCTTGCCGACCACGAC
>CALCIC010000461.1 GCA_937907405.1 uncultured Isosphaeraceae bacterium
CGGCTCAAGCCCGCCGGCCTGACCCGCGAGCTCAAGAAGAGCGACAAGCAGGGGCTCGCCCTTTCGGCCTCGACCGTCGCCTCCCTCCAGGGCAAGGGCTTCTACATGACCCGCGCCGGCCAGCTCCTCTCGAACCAGGGGGACGTCCGCGTCTACACCGACGAGGGGGTCGTGTACACCCTCCGATTTGGCGAGGTCACCTTCGGATCGGGCGACGAACTCGAAGTCGGCGAGCCCGACGACGCCGAGAAGTCGAAGAACGGCGGCGACGAAAAGAAGGACGAGGCCGAGAAGAAAGACGGCGCGACGGCCGAGAACCGCTACGTGATGGTCACCGTCTCGTTCGACCCCGCGCTCATCCCCGAACCCAAGGCCGACGCCGACGACCCCAAGCCGACGCCCCCCGACGGCCAGCTTCCCGCCGACGTGCTGGCGCCCGACCCCAAGGACCCCAAGACGATCGCCGACGAGAAGGAGGCCAAGGAGAAGGCCGACCGCGCCAAGGCCGACTACGAGAAGAAGATCGCCGACGGCAAGAAGCGGGCCCAGGATCTGACCGATCGGTTCGCCTCCTGGTACTACGTCACGCCCGGCGCCAGCTTCCGCTCGATCAACCTCGACCGCGCGGCCTTGGTCCGCCCCAAGCAGGCGGTCCCCCCGCCGGGCGGCCCCGGCGCCGGTGGATTCCCGGGCTTCCCCGGCGGCGAGCTGCCGACGTTCCCCGAGGGGGCCGGCGGACTCCCGCAAGTCCACCCCTGACGCCCCCGACGATCGGCGTTGAATCGCGTCCCGGCGGCCTTCGAGTCCGAACCTCGACGGCCGCCGGGGCGTTTCGAATTCGTGAAGCCTGGGTTCCTCCGCGAGCAGTCCGTCCCGGCCGCCCGTCTACTCCGCGGCCTTACGGGCAAGCTCCGCTCGCCGCAATTGCTTTGTTTCCGCGGCGGCGACGTCCACCGGCCCGACCTCGACGGTCACCTTCTCGATCACGCCGGTGAACGCGTTGTCTCCTTCCTTGTAGTCGCTCGTCACCGGCGTCTCGCCGTCTTGTCCGACGTCGGCTCCCTCATCGGCCGAGAAGACGAACCCTTGCGTCCTGTCGATCCGACCCTCGGCCGCCTTCTGGCCGTTGACGAAGATCGTTCCCGTCCCCCCCTTGCCGAAGCCGCCGCCGTCGTACTTGAACTCGTAGCGGATCGTCGCCTTGCCTTCGGGCGGCGCCTTGGATGAAGCGACCTTGGAGGCGCTGAGGCCGAGGTAGTTGTAGACGTACATCGGCTTTCCATCCTTGACGTAAAGACTCCAGCCGCCGAAGCGCCCCGCCTGGGACAGGATCACGCCGCTTGCCCCCCCTTTCGGGATCACGACCTCCGCGGTGATGGTGTGCGATCGGTTCTTGGTGTTGATGAAGACGTTCTCGGTCATGCCGATCATGCCGTCGAAGACGGTCAGAGAGGTGCGGCCGGCCATCAGGTCGGGACGACCGACGAGGGCGGCGTTCATCCGTTCGAGCGTTCGATCGTCGAGCGGCAAGACCTGATGCTTCTCGGCTTCCTTGAGGAATAGTTCTTGAAGCTCCTTGAGCTTTTCGGGGGCCTTGGCGGCCAGGTCGTCCGCCGAGCTGAAGTCCTCGGCGACGTGGTAAAGCTCCCACTTGTCGTTTGGAAACGGATTTCGCGACTTGCCCTCCCAGGGGGCCCTGTGAACCGTATGTGCCAGCCAGCCGTCGTGGTACACGCCCCGGTTGCCGAAGATCTCGAAATACTGCGTCTCACGCCGATTCTTCGCCTGGGCCTCGTTGAACGAGTAGAGCATGCTCACCCCCTCGATGGGGGTCTGCGGCGTGGAGTTCACCACCTTCGGCTCGGGCAGGCCGGCCGCTTCGAGGATGGTCGGCGCGACGTCGACGACGTGGTGCCATTGCGACCGCAATTCCCCCTTCGCCTTGATCCCGTCGGGCCAGTGGACGACCAGGGGGTTGCGGGTGCCGCCGTAGCTCCCGGCGACCTGCTTCGTCCAGGTGAACGGGGTGTCGCCGGCCACCGCCCAGCCGGCGGCGTAGTGCGGGTAGGAGTTCGGACCTCCCAGGTCGTCGTAGTGCTTGAGGATCTCGGGAACGAATTCAGGGACGCCGTTGAAGTAGGTCATCTCATTGAACAGGCCGTTCATGGTCCCCTCAGCGCTCGCGCCGTTGTCCCCCGCCTCGTAGAAGATGAGCGTGTCGTCCAAATGCCCGAGGTCTTCAACGGCCTGGACCAGACGGCCGATCTCGTGGTCGGCGTACTCGCCGTAGCCGGCGAAGACCTCCATCTGGCGAGCGAACAGCGTCTTCTCGTCGGGGCTCAGCGCGTCCCAATCCTTGACGGCCTCGGGCTTGGGGGCGAGCTTGGCGCCGGCGGGGACGACGCCGAGCGCGATCTGGCGGGCCAGCGTTTCCTCGCGGAGCTTGTCCCAGCCCTGATCGAACCTGCCCTTGTATTTGGCGATCCATTCCTTCGGCGCGTGGTGCGGGGCGTGCGTGGCCCCCGGCGCGAAGTAGATGAAGAACGGCCTGTCCGGCGTCAACGCCTTCTGGGCGCCCGCCCACTTGATCGCCTGGTCGGTCATGTCGGTCATGAAGTGGTAATTCGGATTCTTCGGCAATTCGACGCGACTCAGGCCATCGTAGACCGCCGGGGCCCATTGGTTCGTCTCGCCGCCGATGAACCCGTAGAACTTGTCGAAGCCGGAGCGCGTCGGCCAGCGGTCGGTGGGGCCGGAGGGGCTGACTTCCCAGGCGGCGGTCTCGTGCGACTTGCCGAACGCGGCGGTGCTGTAACCGTTGAGCCGAAGCATCTCGGCCAGGGGCGCGACGCTGTTCGGCCGCCGGCCCGTCTGGCCGGGGAAGGCGGTCGCAGTCTCGGTGATCGAACCCATGTTGCAGACGTGATGATTGCGGCCGGTCAAAAGCGCCGCTCGGGTAGGCGAGCAAAGGGCCGTGGTGTGGAAATGGTTGTAGCGCAGGCCTCCCCTCGCCATCCGCTCCAGCGTCGGCATGTGGATCGGCCCGCCGAACGCGCTGGACTGACCGAATCCCATGTCGTCGATCAGCAGGATCAGCACGTTGGGCGCCCTGGCCGGGGCCCTGACCTCGAATCGAGCGGGGGCTTTCGCGTCGCGGGCGTCGAGCGTCGTGATCGGCGCGAGCTTCGGTTCCGGGATCGGCAGCACGGTTCGATCCAGGCCGGCCGACGCCTCGTCCCCCGTCGCCGACTCCACCGGATTCCCCGCGCACTCCCCTCCCCCCGGCGACCAGCCAATGAATACGCCCAGGGCGAACAACGCAGATGCACAAGCGCTCGCAATACTCCTCATAACCGCCTCTTTTCGTGGAACGACCGAGGAATCGGGAAGTGTCGACGAACAGTCCCTCGTTCGGCGGGCTGGAGCCCGGAAACGCCAGCGAACGGAATCTACGGCGTCCCGAACGGGCCGTCAAGGAAGCGTCGCTGCATCGCGCCGCAGCGCGTCACTTCGGAACGGAACCGACCACGATCGGCCCCGGAGGCCGTCGATTCCGATCGAACGAGCGGATTGCTCCAGAGGCGTCATGCCGAGACTACAGCCACGCCGCTTGAGGCGGGAGCGGAGGTCTGACCGGCTGCCTTGAGGTCTCTGCCGAACCGTTCGGTCAGGACGGGCCCTAGAATGGACGTGACGACCATCAGCACGATCACGGTGTTGAGCGCCGGTTCGTCGATCAGCCTTCGACCCGCCGCGTCCTGGGCTTCGTACGCCACGAGCGCGGCCGCCAACGTTGCGGCGACCTGGGGCAACGAGAGCGACCACATGACAAGGCCCTGGGTTCGGGAATATCCGAACGCCCATTGGGCCAGGAGGGCGGCGAGCAGCTTACTCACGATGAGTCCGCCCACGATTCCGACGACCAGTCCCGGATGGCCGGCGAGCGTGGCCGCGAAGACGCGAGGGTCGATCAGGAACCCCACCGTGATGAAGAACATGGGGATGAACAACGTGTTTCCGATGAACTCCAGCTCGTGCTTGGCTGGGGAATCCTGGACCGCTCGATTCAAGGCGAGGCCCGCCAGGAAGGCCCCGATGATCCCTTCCAGATGGATCACCTCGGCCCCGATGGCGGCGACGCTCACGACCACGAGGATGACAAGGAACTGGCCTTCCTTGCTCTTCACGCGCGTCATGAGCCATTGCGTCAACGAGCCGAGCCCGAACAGAACGGACGGGACGTACAGGGCGAGCTGTACGAGTTGCAGCAGGAACGCACTGGTGGAGAAGCCGGCGACGTGGATCGGGACGCAGACCGCGAGGATCATCAGCGAAGCGACGTCGGTGAAGATGGTCGCGCCGATCGTCACGGTCACCGCTTCGTCGCGCGCGAGCCCCAGACCTTGAATGATGGGATAGCCGAGCAGCGTGTGCGAGGCGAGCAGCGAGCCGATCAACAGCGCCCCAATCCAGCCGTAGCCGAAAGTCAAGCCGACGAGAATTCCGCCCGCCAGGGGAATTGCGAACGTCGCCAGTCCAAACCCGAGGGAACGCCCGCCCGTTCGCCGGAACAGGATCAAGTCGATCTCAAGGCCCGCGAAGAACATCAGCAGGAGCTTGCCGAGATCGGCGAAGAAGTGAGCCACTTCATGGCTTTTCGGCCCGACTTGCAGGCCGTGAGGGCCGAAAACGACGCCGGCCAGAAGCAGCCCGACCACGGACGGCAAGCGAATCTTTTGACACAAAGCGGGAACCACCAGGGTCACCGCCATGGCGAGTGCGAACCGGGCCATCAGGGGCAACTGCGTGAGAGATTCCAACAAGCCGATCGGCATGGTTCTCTCCATCCTGCACTTTCCGAGATTGCATGAGCGTCAAGCCGCGAGCCGCAGCAGCCTGTCGG
>CALCIC010000462.1 GCA_937907405.1 uncultured Isosphaeraceae bacterium
CGTGATTTGCGAAAGCTGCGTCTCCTCGGCCTCCATCGAGCCGGATCGGTTGTTGACGATTTTCTCGCCGAATCGGACGCGGCAGGTGTTCAGCGGAATGTAGACGTCCTTGTTGAAGTCCTGGGCGGCGAGACTGCCGCCGACGCCCGCCGAGCTCTCACGCTCCTTGGTGACGCCGACGACGGTATAGTAGTCGCTGCCCAGCTTCACCGACTGGCCGATCGGGTCCTCGTAGGGGAAAAGGGTCGCCGCCGTGGTGGCGGCGAGCACCGCGTAGTTCTGGTACTTGTCGTTGTCCGCCGCGGTCAGAAACCGGCCGCGATCGACGCGGAGCATGTTGAACTCGGCATAGTCCTGCGTGGTGCCGACGACCCGGCCGTCGAGGGCGTGCTGCAACCGGCGGATCTGCTTGCGGATCTCGCGGATCGGCAGCGCTTTTTTGATCGTCGGCACGGTGGACAGAATCCGGTCGTAGTCTTCGTACTTGATCCCGTAGTTGAGGATTCGGGCGGGGCGGCCGCTGGTGGCCTGGGCCTCGTCGCTGGGCTTGACCGAGCGGACGATGATGTTGGTCGCCCCCAGCGCCTTGATCTGCTCTTGCGCGTCTCGGCTCGACCCCTCGGCGATCGCCAGCATGGAGATGACGGCCGCGACGCCGAAAACGATGCCCAGGACGGTCAGCCCCGACCGCAGCTTGTGCAGCAGAAGGCTCTTCATCCCGAGTTTCAAGCCGCGCCAGATGCGTCGCATGAGAGCGATTCCTCGTCGGTTCGGTGGGGATCGGTTCAGGTGCTGGAGCGCGGATGGGACGGGCCCGCGCGGCCCGTCGCCTCAGCTTTCGACCTGCGCCGGGACGGCTTCCCGGCCTGCGAGCATCCGCGGGCTGGGGCCGTCCTCGATGATCACGCCGTCGCGCATCCGGATGATCCGCTTGGCGTGCTCGGCGATGTCGTCTTCGTGGGTCACCATGATGATGGTCTTGCCGGAGTCGTTAAGACGGCCAAGCATGTCCATGATTTCATGGCTCGTCGCGGTGTCGAGGTTTCCGGTCGCCTCGTCGGCGAGGATGATGTAAGGGTCGTTGATCAGCGATCGGGCGATGGCCACGCGCTGTTGCTGTCCGCCGGAAAGCTGGGTGGGGCGGTGGTCGTAGCGGTCCCCCAGCCCGACCAGGGCGGCCAGCTCGCGCGACCGCTGCTGGGCCTCTTGCGACACCTCTCCGTTCCCCTGATACGTCAGCGGGAGCTGGATGTTCTCCAGAACCGTGTACTGCGCGATCAGGTTGTACGACTGGAAGATGAAGCCGAGGTAGCGGCTGCGGACCTCGGACAGTTCGTCGTCGTCGAGGCGGGCGACGTCGCGGTCGCCGAGGTAGTACTGGCCGCTGGTCGGTCGGTCGAGGCACCCCAGCAGGTTGAGCATGGTGCTCTTGCCCGATCCGGAGGCCCCCATGATCGCGACGTACTCGCCCGGGTAGAAGTCGACCGACACGCCCCGAAGGGCGTGCACGGTGACCGTGTTGTGCTGGTTGCGACGGCCGAAGAGCCCGCCGCCGGGGCCGTGCCCCATCACATAGGTCTTGCGGACGTCCTTGATCGAGACCAACGGCTTGTCGAGCTGATGGTTCTGGCTGGGCCGAAAATCCACGATCAGTCCCCCCCCCCGCCAGGGCCGCGTCCACCGCCGCCGCCGCCGCCGAATCCGCCGCCGCCGCCGAATCCGCCGCCGCCGCCGCCGCCGCCCGGGCGCATCTGCTTCATCTGTTCAAGCTCGGCGTCGGTGAAGCCGGCCTTCTTGAGAAGTTCGGCGCGTTCCTCTTCAGAGGCGCCCTTCATCTTGGCGCGATCCTCCTCGGACAGGTTCTTCATCTTGGCGAACATCGGGTTGCCGGCGCCGCCTCCCTTGCGGGCGCCCTTCCCCTTGCCCTTGGCCTTGGCGAGGTCGCTCCCCTTGGCGTCGGCGCCCGGAGCGCCTGGAGCGCCTGGAGCGCCCTTGCCGGCTTCTCCCGGCGCGCCCGGAGCGCCCGGGGCTCCGGCCTCTCCGTCCGCGGTCTCGCCCCAGCCCTTCTTGCCGCCGTGGCCGTTGCCGAAGAGCTCGCGCTTGTCGTCGTCGCTCAGCAGGACGATCGGGTTGAGCGCGACGATCATTCCGGGGGTCGCGCCCTTGACGATCTCGACGAACTTGTCGTTGGTCGCGCCGAGGGTGACTTCCTCGCGCTCGTACCGGTCGCCCCGCAGGACGGTCAGGTGGTCCTTGCCGCCGTATTCGAGGACCGCCTGCACGGGGACGCTGAGCACGTCTTCCTTGCGGTCGACCAGGATCACGACCTCGGCGTTCATGCCGGGTCGAAGGCCGGGGAGCGGCTTGTCGATCTTGATATGGGTCGTGTAGACCTTGATGTCCGAGCTGAAGAAGCTGGTCTGGTCGGGCAGGGGGGCGACGTCGACGACGTGCCCGCTCAATTCCTCAGAGGCGAACGCGTCGACTCGAATCCGGGCGTTCATGCCGGGGCTGATCTTGTCGATCTGTGATTCGTGGACCTTGGCGTTGACCTGCATGTTGGAGATGTCGGGCAGGCTGAAGATCTTCTGCCGCTCGCGGACCGCGGCGCCTTCCTCGATCTGCGGGGCGTTGCTTCCGAACGACCGGCCGGCGTCGTTGGCGTAGACGACCAGGCCGTCGCCGGGGGCGTAGAGCTTGCAGTTGACGATCTGCTTCTCGTACTTCGCTTCCTTGTCCTGCTCAAGCTTCAGGGTCTGCTGCTTGGCCAACTCGTCGGAGTGCGCCTTCTCGACCTCGCTTCGCAGTTCCTTGATCGTCTTGGCCTTGGTGAAATCCTCGAGGACTTTCATTTTCCCCTGGGCCTGTTCGAGAGCGAACTTGGCCTTCTGGTAGTTGAGGTCCTCGGAGACCTGCTGGGCCTTCGAGACGTAGCCCTTGTCGAACATCCGGGTCGCCCAGGCGACGCGGTCCTCGGCGCGGGCCAGGTCCGATTCCGCGAGCTTGATCTCGCCGTTGATCGTCGCCCGTTCCTGGAGATAGACCCCTTCCTCATATTCCTTGACGGCGATCTCGGCGACCTCGCGGGTCAATTTCGCCTGCTGATAGGCGGCGTCGGCCCCCTGGGTGGCGATCCGCTGGTTGATCAGCGCGTCGCGAAGGGCGGCCGAGTCCAGCTCGCAGACCAGTTCGCCCTTCGTGACCCGTTGCCCTTCCGGCAGGATCATGATGATCGTGGTCGAGCCTTCGACCAGACACAGGACGTCGTCGTTCTTGGAGCTTTCGAGCGCGCCTTTCTCGGTGACGGTGATCGGCAGCGCCCCCGAGACGATCCGGTGCGGCACGATCTCGACGTTGGTCGAGGCGAACATGGTTTTCAGCGGCTTGCTGAGGCCGGGGACGCTCACAAGCGCCACTCCGGCCACGGCGAGACACGCGGCGAGGCCGAGCGCCAGGAGCTTACCGAGCGACGCCCGCCGCCGCCTCGGCCGCTGGAGGGCCGGCAGATCGCGTGTCGTTGGTGCCTGAGCCGAGGCTGGGTCCTCGGTATTCTGCAGGGAAAAGTTCACTGAACGCCTCCCATTCATCGTAGGGCAAGGTGCCGAGGTCGCGGTAAAGAGAAAGTCGAGCGAGCTGGTAGTTCACCCAGAGGTTCTGCAGGTTGCCTTCCGACAGGACCAACTGGCGTTGGTAGTTGATCAGGTTGTTGGTCTGGGTCGCGGCGTTGGCCGACTGTGCCAGCCCCTGGCCGGTTCCCCCCTGCGGCGGCGCGATGATCTGCTCGAACGCCTGGTCTTTCAGTCTGATGTTCAGTTCAAGGCTTTGCTTGCCGATCGCGTAGCTGATCGAGGCCACCTGCAGGTTACGGATGTCCTGCCGAAGCTGGACCTTCAGAGAGTCCTCGACGTTCTGAAGGTTCCTCCGCTGCCCTTGGTACCTCAGGATCGCGCCGCGGAAATTGTTGCGTTCCGCCATTCGGATCAGCGGCAGTTCGGCGTTCAAGACCAGGCTGAACTGGGTCGCCTGGGAGAAGAAGCCGAGCGGGTTTGTCGTCGTGGGCGGCGTGAGCACCTGATTCGTGAGGCCGACGTTCAGTATACCCTTCAAGCTGTTGGCCTGGAATCGAATTTGTCGCCAGGCATCGTAAAGCTGAGCCCGGGCGTTCATGACGTCGAGCCGGTACTCGAAGGCCGTCCGGACTCCCGCCTGGAGGATGTCCTCCAGCTCCTCTTCCTCGCTGAACGTCGTGCTCCCCTTGTACAGGTTCAGCGTCGACCGGCCGTCGATCACGACGTCCTCGAGCGTGGGCACCCGACCGACCAACGTGGGCAGGTCCTTCAGGTCGCGCTTGGGATCGCGCTGCCAGTCGTCGATGCTGTCCCAGACCACGTTGAACGGCTCGATCAGACCGGTGTCGACGATCATCGGAAGGTCGGGCGGGAGCCCGAGCTGCTGCTTGAACCGGTCGAGGTCGAAGCGGTACTGCTGCGTGTCCGACACCAGCGACTGACGGGCGCCGAGCAGGCTGGATCGGGCCTGGTCGACCTGAAGCTGCGTCAGGCCCGACGATTCGCCGTCGATCAACTGGGTGTACAGGTTGACGAGCTGCTCGAAGTAGGCCACGTTCCGCCGGTCGATCATGATCTGCGCGACGTCGAAGACGACCGGGATGTAACCGATGACCGGGTCGGTGTTGGAACCCGTCGTGAAGACGTTGCCGCCGAAGCCCGTTCCCAGGCTGAGCGCGGTCGATCCGTTGAGCACCGCGACGATGAACTCCTGCCGGAACTTGGCGAAGGCGCGGGCCTGGTAGAGCAGGTTGCGCTCGGCCTGCGTCAGCGTCTCCAGGATCACGGCCCGTCCTCCGCCTCGCAAGAACGGCTGGAAGAACGACAGGGGCAACGACGA
>CALCIC010000463.1 GCA_937907405.1 uncultured Isosphaeraceae bacterium
ATCGGCCTTGGCGCGGCGACGGCGATCATCGCGGGGGCGTCTCTGCTCACTTTCGGCAGCCGCCCCGAGGTGGTGGCGGGCGCGGTCGGGTGGGGGTTCGTCGGGGTGGCGCTGAGCGCGCCGGAACGGCTGCGTCCGCCGCCGCCGACCCTCTGGCGCGTCGTGGCGGTGGCGCTTGCGGTGCTGTTGCTGCTTCGGGGAAACAGCTCGCTGTGGCTCGGGCACTCGTTGGCGATTCCGGGGGGGATGGCGATCCGGGCGGTCGGCCGCATCGTCCTGATCCTGATGATCCCCGCCGCGCTGGGTCTGGCCGTGCTGGTCGATCGGCTGGCGCGCGAACGGTCGTCGGCGCTCGCCTGGGGGGTCGTCCTGGTCTGCCTGGCCGAGCAGACGGCGACCACGCCGAGCTTTGACGCGGCCGCGAGTCGATCGAGGATCGCTCGGGTCGCCGACCAGGTGGCGCCGTCGGTCTCGACCTTCTATTACAAGCCGCGCCAGGACGAATACTTCGCCTATTACGGGCTGGACGCCATGTGGGCGTCGCTGGAGGTCGGCAAGCCGACCATCAACGGTTACACGGGTTATTATCCGGCCCAATGGTACGACTTCCTGCTTGCGGATTCGAGGAGCGGACTCCCCCTGGACTACCTCCTGGACCGCTGGCGGGCCGCGCACGGGCTTGGAGCCGACGAGGTCCAGCGGATCAGCGACGATCCTCCCAGCGGCCTGGAGGCCGCGCGAAGCCGGGACCGGCCCGGGGCGTCGAATCGGACTCGGCGAACGAGCTCGAAACCGGCCTTGCCCCCGAGAGCCCAAGCCCGCTAAGATAGACCCCTCGCTCGAACGGCTCAGTCGCCAAGTGGTAAGGCAACGGTTTGCAAAACCGTCACCCCCGGTTCGAATCCGGGCTGAGCCTCTTTCCCGTCCGCCTCGATCGTGCTTGCTTTTCAGCGAGCCGTCTCAAGCCTGTTATGGCCGTCCTGATCCGGGACGACGTCCGTTCGCAACGGCCACGGTGTAAATGCTCGCGTCCGACGCCGCAAGAGGCGCCGCGACGGCCTCGACTGGACGCCCGGGAAATCGCGCCGCGGCCGACCGTGGACGGCTTTTGGGTTGAAATCGTGCGAACCCGACTACTCTTTCTAGTGACCGATTACTGGACTTGGGACCGTCGATGCTTCGTCGATTTGAATCCGAGATGATGATCCACGACCATGCTTGAGATGCTCAAAGACAATCCGTTCTTCTCAGGGGGCCTCTCCCTGATGGTGGTCGGCTCGGCGGCGGCGCTGTTGCGGCATCTGCCGGCGCAGGCCTGGTCGTTCCTCCAGCGTCGTTTTTCGATCACCATCGAGATCCCGGATCGGGACCCGGCGTTCCGATGGCTTCAGGTCTGGCTGGCGTCGCAGCCGTACGCGCGTCGGGCCCGCGACCTCAGCCTGGCGACGACCTGGGTGCCGGTCGACGCCGATTCCGAGACGGCCGTCGTGTTCGATCCCGACGAGGCGGGGGCCAAGAACGGGGCCTCGCGGGTGAAGTTCCTGCTCTCCCCCGCGCCGGGGACGCACTGGATGATCTACCAGAATCGGCTCGTCGTGCTGAACCGGAGCCGCCGCGATTTGCAGAACGGCAACTCGCGGACGTTCCAGGAGACGCTCTCGCTGCAGGTCGTGGGAGGTTCGCGGGGGCTGATCGAGCAGTTGCTCGGCGACGCGCAGCAGCTTGCGTGCCCTCGGGCGCCGGGCGTCAGCATCATGACGAGTCGGTACGAGTCGTGGGAGACGACGTCTTGGCAGCCGCGACGGCCCGTTCGATCGCTGGTCCTGGCCGACGGCGTGTTCGAGGACGTGCTGGAAGACCTCCGCGATTTCTACGGGTCGCGGACGTGGTACACCGAACGCGGGATCCCGTATCGGCGCGGGTACCTGCTGCACGGACCTCCGGGCAACGGCAAGACGACGCTGGTGCTGGCGGCGGCCGGCGAGCTGAACCTCTCGGTCGCGGTGCTGAGCCTGAGCAACCGATTGCTGAGCGACGACGCCTTGCGGAGTCTGGTCGACGCCTTGCCCCCGGCCACGGTGCTGCTGATCGAGGACGTCGACTGCGTGTTCAAGACCGAGCGGACGACCAGCGACCAGACCGGCGTGACGCTCAGCGGGCTGCTCAACGCGCTGGACGGGGTCAGCTCGCGCGAGGGGCGGATCTTGTTCCTGACCACGAACCATCCCGAGCGGCTGGACGCGGCGCTGGTCCGTCCGGGGCGGGTGGACAAGAAGATCGAGCTGGGGAACGCGACGCGGAGCCAGGCGAGGCGGCTGTACGGCTGGTTCTACCAGGGTTGCGGCCTGACCGACGCGCGGATCGACGAGCTGGCCGAGCGGTTCGCGTCCCAGGTGACCGAATGCAAGGTCTGCATGGCGGCCGTCCAGGAGCATTTGCTGCGCCACCGCGGAGCGCCCGAGGCCGCCGCGCACGAGGTCGATTTCGGCGAATCCGCGCCGGCCCTCTCGATCAACGTGGAGCCGACCGCCGCGCTGGCGGAGGCTTCGGCGTGACCGGCGGAGCAGGGCGGCCGGCGACGCCGCGGCCATGATCTCGCCCCCCTTTTGAAATCCAAGGTCGCCGGATCGACCGACGACGGGGGCGCCGTGCCGTCGTCCCGCTCACGTCCCGACGATTCATGTTATGTTTGGTGGTCGGGACGATCCTTCGCCTTGCCCTTGCGCGGACCGCGAGACGCGATTCCATGAAGAACGACGACTACGAGAAGCTCGGCTATTTCTACCTCGGCAAGGATTACGACCAGGAGCGGCGGGCTCTGACGCAACGCAAGTTCCTGTACGACTCGAAGCAGCTCACGACGCACGCGGTCTGCGTGGGGATGACCGGCAGCGGCAAGACGGGGCTCTGCATCACGCTGCTTGAGGAAGCGGCGATCGACGGCATCCCGGTGATCGCCATCGACCCCAAGGGGGACGTCGGCAACCTGCTGCTCGGCTTTCCCGAGCTGCGAGGGTCGGACTTCCTCCCCTGGATCGACGCCGACGAGGCCGCCCGCCAGGGCGTTTCACGCGCGGAGTTCGCCGATCAGACGGCCGCGACCTGGAAAAAGGGGCTCGCCGACTGGGACCAGACCGGCGCGCGGATCAAGCTGCTGCAAGACGCCGTCGACATGGCCATCTACACTCCGGGAAGCTCCGCCGGTCTGCCGCTGACGGTCCTGAGGTCGTTCAACGCGCCGCCGCCGAGCCTGGTCGAGGATGACGAGGCGTACCGCGACCGCGTGGCTTCGGCGGTCTCGGGACTGCTGGCGCTTCTGGGGGTCGACGCCGATCCGATCGCCAGCCGCGAGCACATCCTGTTGTCGAACCTGCTCGACCAGAGCTGGCGGAACGGCCGCGACCTCGATCTTCCCGGGCTGATCCACGCCGTCCAGTCGCCGACGTTCGACAAGGTCGGCGTGATCGACCTGGAGACGTTCTACCCCGCCAAGGACCGGTTCGCCCTGGCCCTCAAGATGAACAACCTGATCGCCTCGCCCGGCTTCGCCGCCTGGATGCAGGGGGAGGCGCTCGACGTGCCGAGCCTGCTTTACACTCCCGAGGGTAAGCCGCGGATCGCGATCATGTCGATCGCCCATCTCAACGACGCCGAGCGGATGTTCTTCGTCACGATCCTGTTGAACGAAGTCCTCGCCTGGGCGCGGAACCAGTCGGGGACGTCGAGCCTCCGCGCCGTGCTCTACATGGACGAGATCTACGGCTACTTCCCCCCCACGGCCACTCCTCCCTCGAAGAAGCCGATGCTCACCCTGCTGAAGCAAGGTCGGGCGTTCGGCCTGGGGGTCGTGCTGGCGACCCAGAACCCGGTCGACCTGGACTACAAGGGGCTCTCCAACGCCGGCGCCTGGTTCCTCGGCCGGTTGCAGACCCGCCGCGACAAGGACCGGGTGCTCGACGGCCTCGAAGGCGCCTCCAACGCGACCGGCGCCAGCTTCGACCGCAAGCAGATGGACGAGACCCTCTCCGCTCTGGGCAAGCGGGTCTTCGTGATGAACAACGTCCACGAGGACCGTCCGATCGTCTTCGAGACCCGCTGGGCGCTGTCGTACCTGCGGGGGCCGCTCACCCGCGAGCAGGTCCAGACGCTGATGGCCTCTCGAAAGCCGTCGACGGTCGACGAGCCTTCCCCGATCGCCGACGCCGCCCCCCCCGAGTCGAAGGGGGCCGAAGCCGAAGACCCCCCGGCGCCGGCGCCGGCGTCGAAGCCGAAGCCCGGTCCACCCGCCGGCGCGACGGGGCGTCGGCCGGTGCTGCCGCCGGAAGTGCCGGAGTTCTTCCTGCCCCGCGCCGGCGCGTCGAACCCCGGTTCCAGTCTCGTCTACCGCCCGGCGCTTCTGGGGGTGGCTCGGCTGCATTACGTGGACAAGAAAGCGAACGTCGACTACTGGGAGACCCTGGCCTTGCTCCGGCCGCTGGCCGACGAGGCGCCCGCCGACGTCTGGGAAGGGGGAAAGCAGTTCACCGAGCAGGTCCCCGAGTTGGACAAGTCGCCCGAGGCCGGCGCGACGTTCGCGACGCTCCCCGGTCCGCTGGCCCGCGCCAAGAGCTACGCCGATTGGACCAAGTCCCTCAAGAACCACCTGTACCGAGAGCGCAAGCTGACCATCTGGTCGTGCCCCGAGCTCAAGGCGTTCGGCAGGCCCGAGGAGACCGCCCGCGACTTCCGGCTGCGGCTGACCCAGACGGTCCGCGAGCAACGCGACGCCGAGATCGAGGCGCTTCGATCCAAGTTCGGCCCGCGTCGGACCAGCCTGGAACGGCGGATGCGGCAGGCCCAGGAGCGGTTGGAGGCCGAGCAGGCCCAGGCCTCGAAGTCGACCTGGGACGCGGCCGTGTCGCTGGGGACCTCGGTGCTCGACGCCTTCACCGGCCGCAAGACCTGGACCAAGTCCAACGTCGGCAAGGCCGGCGCCGCCGCCAAGGCCGCCGGCCGCGCCATGCAGAAGCGCGGCGAGGCCGACACGGCCCAGGTCCAGGTCGACCGGCTCAGCGAGGAGTACGTCGACCTGGAAACCGAGTTTCAGGCCGATCTGGAACTCATCAAGGCCACCCGAACCGCCGACCTGCTCAAAATCGTCCCCGTCGAGCTGACCCCGCGCAAGGCCGACGTCACCGTCGAGCGCGTCGTCCTCGCCTGGACCCCCTGGAACGCCGACGCCGGCGAAGCGGCCGAGATCGCCTGTCGGACCCCCTGAGGACGGCAGGCGGCCGAGAATTCAATCCTTCTCGTCGTCGAGCTGTTTCTTGGCCCGCTCGATGGCTTCCTTCTGCTGGGAATCGATCTTGGGATACTCGGCCTTAAGGGCTTCGACGGTTGCGACGATGGTCCGCGCCACGATCGCCCGGGTCACCCACTTATGGTCGGCGGGGACGACGTACCAGGGCGCCCACTTGGTGCTCGTCGCGCGGATGGCCTCCTCGTAGGCCTTCATGTAGTCGTCCCATCGGTCGCGCTCGGCGAGGTCGCCGGCCGAGAACTTCCAGTGCTTCGTCGGGTCTTCCAACCGCTTCATGAACCGCTTGCGCTGCTCCTTCTTGGAGACGTTCAGGAAGAACTTGAGGACCCGGGTGCCGTTGCGCGACAGGTGGCGTTCCAGGTTGTTTATGTCCTCGAACCGGCCTTTCCAGAAGTCGTCGTCGACCTTCACGTCGGGGATGCGCTCGGCCTGGACGAGCTGCGGGTGGACCCGGACGACGAGGACTTCCTCGTAGTACGATCGATTGAAGATCCCGATCCGCCCGCGCTCGGGCGTGGCCTTCGTGTACCGCCAGAGGTAGTTGTGGTCGAGTTCCTCGACCGACGGCTGCTTGAAGCTGAAGACCTGGCAGCCCTGGGGGTTGACGCCGGACATCACATGCTCGATCGTGCTGTCCTTGCCGGCCGCGTCCATCGCCTGAAACAAGATCAGCAGCGACCATGTATCGGACGCGTACAGCCGTTCCTGCGCCTCGGCGAGATCGGAGACGTTCTGCGAGAGGACGTCCTCCGCGAACTTCTTGCGGTCCTCCTTGGGAACGTCCACGTTGCCGGCCCACTCGGGATCGTGGTCCTTCAACCGGAACTTCTTGGGATCGTCGACGCGGCACATCGCGACGATTTCCTTCGTTTTCATCATGGGCGCGGACCTCGTCGGGCGGTCGGGGGTTGTTTCTGCTTCGGCGCGAACTCGGCGCGCCCCGGCCTCGGTTCACCACTTTAGAAATACAACGGCGATCGTGACGAAGACAGAGGCCGACGCACCCGTCCGCGGTTTTCCCGCCTCGCGCGACATCGCGTCTTGGCCGGAGGGCGACGCATCCATACAATAGGGTTGAGCCGGGCGCACGAGAGGATCGAGGGGGGGCGGGGCGTTGATGGAAGGCGGCGACCAAGAGGAGCGACGGACCGACGAACCGCGCGAACGGCGTCCGCTGTTCGAGGCGACGGCCGACGCGTTGCGCGCCTGGGTCGTCGAGCAGGGGCACCAGGCGTACCGGGTCCGGCAGATCCACCATTGGGCCTTCCATCGCCGGGCGGAGTCGTTCGAGGCGATGACCGACCTGCCGCTCGACCTGCGCCGCCGGCTGGCCGCCGAATGGAGCCTGTTCGCGACCGAGGTCGCCTACCACGGCGCGTCGGCCGACGGCACCGACAAGCTCTTGCTGAAGTGTCGCGACGGTCGGCGGATCGAGTGCGTGCTCATGACCGAGGAGCACCGGCGGACCGTCTGCGTCAGCACCCAGGTCGGTTGCGGCATGGGCTGCGTCTTCTGCGCCAGCGGCCTGAAGGGGGTCGAGCGGAACCTGACGACCGCCGAGATCGTCGACCAGGTCCTCCAGGCCCAGAACCTGCTGCCGGCGGGCGAGTCGGCGTCGCACATCGTGGTCATGGGGATGGGGGAGAGCCTGGCGAACCTCGACGCCCTGCTCGCGGCCCTGGATCGCATCTGCTCGGCCGACGACGGCCTGGGGATGAGCCAGCGGCGCGTGACCATCTCGACGGTCGGCCTCCCCGAGAAGATCCGCAAGCTGGCGGCCCGGGACCGGCAGTATCACCTGGCGGTCTCGCTGCACGCCCCGACCGAGGAACTGCGGAACGAACTGGTGCCCGTGAACGAGAAGGTCGGCCTGACCGCCGTGATCGAGGCGGCCGACGACTATTTTCGGATCACCGGCAGACAGGTTACGTATGAGTACGTCATGCTGGGAGGCGTCAACGACCGCCACGAGCACGCGTTGGCCCTCGGTCGGCTCTTGCGTGGCCGCAAGTCGCATGTCAACCTGATCCCGTACAATCCGGTCTCCGGCCTGCCGTTCCTGCGGCCCGATCCGGACGGCGTGCGGCGGTTCGTCGCGACGTTGCGCGACCGGGGGGTGAGCGCCACGGTCCGCAAGACCAAGGGGCAGGCGATCGACGCCGCCTGCGGTCAACTGCGTCGTCGCTTCGAGTCGGCGGCGGTCGCGGAGCCCGCTCCGATTTCGGCCTCGGTTTCCTGATTCTCCTGTCGTCTTTCGGTTCGGGGGGCGGTACTCGTGAGTCGTGGAGAGCTTGACGCGCTGGAACGGCAACTCGAATCGCGCGACCCCGACGTCCGGCTGATGCTCCAGATCCGCGACGACACGCCGGGCGCCTTCGAGGTGATGGTCTCGCGGTATCAGGACCGGCTCGTCGGCGTCCTCTACCACATCGTCGGCAACCTTGAGGAGGCCGAGGATCTGTCGCAGGACGTGTTCCTCCGTGTTTACAAGGCCCGCAAGGGGTATCGCCCCAAGGCCAAGTTTTCGACCTGGTTGTTCACGATCGCCAACAACCTGGCGATGAACCACGCGAGGAGCAAGGGGCGGAAGCCGTCGGTCAACGTGGGGGGATCGAGCGTGGACCGGAACGACTCGACGGCCTCGGTCTCGCTGGCGCAGACCTTGCCGTCGCGCGAGGCGACGGCGTCGGCCCAGATGCGGAAGGTCGAGCTCTCCGAGGTCGTCCGCGAGGCGCTCGGGGTCCTCAACGAAGACCAGAAGATGGCCGTCCTTTTGAACAAGTTCGAGGAGATGGGCTACGCCGAGATCGGCGTGGTGATGAACCGCTCGCCGGCGGCGGTCAAGTCGCTGTTGGCCCGGGCGCGGAACGAGCTTCGCGAGCAACTCGAGCCCTACCTGGAGCAGGACGCGCCCCGGGCTCGCGGCCTGGGGGGTTGAATGGGCGGTCATGCGGGCCGGCCGGCTTTCCAGGACTGGCCCCGCCGGCTCTCGCAAGCCTGGCGCGCGGGGGGCGAGGCCGTCGGCGACCTGGTCTTCCCCTGGCGGTGCGTCGTCTGCGACGCGGTCGGCCCCGGGCTTCGCGAGCCGTTCTGCGCCTCCTGCCGGCTCGCGCTTCGGAGCCGGGCCGAGGAGGTCCAACGGGCCTCGTGCCCCCGCTGCGCCATGCCCGTCGGCCCGTTCGCGGATCTTGAAGGGGGATGCTCCGAGTGTCGAGGA
>CALCIC010000464.1 GCA_937907405.1 uncultured Isosphaeraceae bacterium
ATCACCACGGCCGTCTCGCGGTCGATCCGAACCGATTCCGTGGGAACCAGCGGGACGGGAATCAACTCGACCATCGCCCGATTCTCAGCCCTGGCGATCATTCCATCGACCGTCAGAATCACCGGTTTGCCCGGCTGGCACTGCTGGACCAGCTCGCGAATCCCCAACATGCTGGCGAGCGAGTCGGGGTCGGGATTGACGTGCGACACGACGACGGCGCGGGAATACGGCGCCAGGGTCGCAAGCAGGCGATCCGATCGGACTCGGCGTTGCGAGTCGGCGTCGAGTTCGGCTTCCTGCTCCCGCATGCTGTCGCCGGCGGCCGTCATAATTCGATGAAATCCTCAGGCCGAGTGAATTGGCTGCCGCCCGTCGTGATCGGATCGCTGAACCCGACGCGCGGGCCGCGGATTCGTCTCATCGAGTCTATTCCAAGATCGCGCGCCATGGCCAGAGAATCCCGAGACGTTCCGGCCGGTTGCGACCCGAGTAATCGGACTGATCCCACCCTAGGACTTCGGCGCCGCGCCTTCCGAAGATCTCTCCGGCGGCGGGGGCGTCTGGATTCGCATTCGGGCGGCTTCGGCCCGCCGGACGGCGTCTTCTTCGAGTCGGGCGCGCTCAATGGGGGACGGCTCGATGATCCCGGTCGTTCGCGGCGACGGCCGCGTGGCGAACGCGACGAGCGAGCCGACGCCGATCGCCAGCACCACCAGGTTGAGGATCACCGAACGCCCGTGCAATCGCCGGAACCGGGCCTCGCCCGACGGCCCCTCGTCCCTGGCTGCGTTGATGGCCGGAGTCAAGGAGTTGCCCGCGTAAAACGTCAGCAGGATCGCGGTCAGAATCAGCAGCGCCTGAATACCGACCCCGGGGCCCCGGAATTCAGGATAGCAAAGGGGCCCGGACACCAAGGCAGGCAGCGCGATCGCCCCGGCGGTCGCCCCCCAGGCGTAATACCGAGGAAACAGCGCCCGGACGAATCGTCCCGCCGGCGCCGGATCCAACGCCGAGAAGACGACCGGGACCACGCCGAACGTCAGGAACAGGATTTCACCCGTCCACGCCGCCATGGCAAGGAGATAGATCGAATCAAACACCCCCAGCAAGAAATGCGCTGACACCAGACGTCTGCCTCCTCATGACTGCCGATCGAAAGCTCCAGCCTAGGCGGTTCGACCCCGCGCGACCACGTGGCTGTCGATCATTTCCGACTGTTCAGTCCATGCGATCCACCGCGGCGCGCAAAGAAAAATGTGTTTAAAGAATACGGCATGGGGCTTGCTCGGTACAATCGATTGTCGGCGGTCGATCGACTCGTGGTCCGTCCACGCTCAATCCGCGGATAGGGTGGGCGATGCTCGCCCTTTCCTGAGGCTTGTCGACCGTCGATTGCCTTGTGGTTGCCAGGAATTGCTCGCTCGTCGTGTAAAACCGACGAAGAAAAGCCGCCGGGATTCGTCTCTCGGCGGCTTTTCGCTGCGCTGAGCGGCGCTTTCCAAAAAGTGACGAGCCGGGCGTGCGCCGAAAATTCCAATTGAATCGCCTGGGCGAAAATCGACGATTCTGCGATTTAATGGTTCACGTAGCCGGGAGTTGACAGCCGAAGGATAAGGTTGGCGTTCTCAAAATGGACTTTGGGAAGCGGATTAACCAGGGAAGTACGCCCGCATGGCTACGACGCACGTCGAGGATCGCAACCTGTCGCAGGTTAAACCGCGTCCGACATGGCTCCGGGCGCTGGGAGACGGGTCGCCGCCGGAAGAGCTTCAGATCGGCGG
>CALCIC010000465.1 GCA_937907405.1 uncultured Isosphaeraceae bacterium
TTTCATCGAGGTGAAACCGGATTGTTCGTGACATCGGCCTTCCCTGACCTTAGCTCGTCGAGGAGGGACGGCGCTCCGGCCCGGATGTGGTGGATGGATTCCTCGCTCTCGCGAATCTCCCGGTCGACGTCGCCCCGGTTGTCGTGGTAGTAGGCCAAGGCGGCGTACACGTCGGAGAGAAGGATGCCGGGATGCTCGGAGACGATTTCATCCGGGCTCATCGCCATCCGCTCATGCCAGACGGCGATGTCGGAGACGGTGATTCGGTGTCCGGCGATGCGGGGCTTGCCACCTCGCACCCCCTCGGATCTTACGATCCGGCCTCCGAGGTCGTGCCTCTCCTGCGATGCGGCGGCATCCGGGTTGTGGGTCGTCGTCGTTTCCATGAAATCCATCGTATCACAAACACGGTTTCCGAGCTGGAGATCTTTCAACCCCAAATTCGTTCTACCCGGCCGACCGATAGGGATTGGCCCTTGCCGATGGGCCGTCATTCTCGCGACCGCACCGCCGCCAGGTCGCTCCAGAACCCCGGATACGTCTTGGCGACGCAGCCGGGGTCGAGGATCGTCACGCCGGGGATTTTGAGGCCCGCCAGGGCGAACGCCATGGCCATCCGGTGGTCGTCGTAGGTGGCGATGGCGGCCGGCTTGAAGCCCGAGGACGAAGTGGGATGGATGACCAGGCCGTCGGGGTGCTCGTCGACCTCGGCCCCGAGCTTGCGCAGCTCGACGGCCAGGGCGTTGATGCGGTCGGTCTCCTTGTGGCGGATGTGGCCGACGTTCCGAATCCGGGTGATTCCGTCGGCGAACAGCGCGACGACCGCCAGGGTCATCACGGTGTCGCTGATCGCGTTCATGTCGACGTCGACCGCTCGGAGCGGTCCGCCGACCACCGTGGTCTTGCCCGCCTCGCGACGAACCGTGCAGCCCATGTGTTCGAGCACGTCCACGAAGTCCAGGTCGCCCTGGAGACTCGCCTCGTCGAGGTCCTCGATCGTGACTTCGCCCCCGGTGATCGCAGCCAATGCGAAGAAGTAACTGGCGGCCGAGGCGTCGGGCTCGATCCGGTAGTCGCGTCCCTTGTAGAGCGCGGGGTGGACCACGAATCGGCGGTTCTTGCGGTTGCTCGGCTCGGCGCCGAAGGCCCGCATCAAATCCAGCGTCATCGTGACGTAAGGCAGCGAGACCAGCGTTCCCTCGACCTCGACGATCGTCTCGGCCTTCGAGCAGGGCAGGGCCATCAGCAGGCCGCTGAGGAACTGACTCGACACGTCGCCCCGGACGAACGCATAGCCTCCGTCGAGCCCGTCGGCCTCGATCACCACCGGGGGACAGCCGGTCCCCAACTCGCTCCTGGCGTTCGACCCCAGGCCGTTGAGCGCCTGGAGGAGGTCCGACACCGGCCGCTGGCGCATCCGAGGAACGCCGTCGATTCGGTACGAACCCTTGCCGACGGCCAGGGCGGCGGTCAGGAACCTCAGCGTCGTCCCCGAGTTGCCGACGAACAGGTCGGCCTTTTCGACCGGGAACCGCCCGCCGCAGCCCTCGATCGCGATCACCGCCGATTTGCGATCGTGCTCGACGGCGACTCCCAGCGACTTGAGGGCGTCGACCATGACGCGGGTGTCGTCGCTGTCCAGCGCGCCGGTCAACCGGCTGCGCCCGTGGGCCAACGCGGCGACGATCAGCGCCCGGTTGGTGAGACTCTTCGAACCGGGCACGCGGACGCTCGCCCTGGGAGGCGCGCCGGTCCAGGGCTCCACGGTCAGCTCGGCGGGATACTCAGTTTCAGACATGGCTTCTCAAATTCAAAACAGGATGATGATACGACGTCAACGGGATGATTCGTCGGAGTGGTCGGGCAGGGCGGCGGCGATCCGTAGCGCGGCCTCGTCGATGGTCAGGCCGACGAGCAGCACGCGCTTCCGCCGCGCGGTTTCGCCCGAGACGAGGCCGATCTCAGAGGGGCGGCAGCCCAGTGCTTCGGCCAGCAGTTCAAGGATGGCCGCATTCGCCTTCCCCTTGTCGGGCGCGGCGGTCACGGCCACGCGGAGCGCCCCGGCTCGCTCGCCCATGATCGCGTTGCGGCGGGTGCCCGGCTGGGCGACGACGCCGACGATCACGCCGTTTGCGGCCT
>CALCIC010000466.1 GCA_937907405.1 uncultured Isosphaeraceae bacterium
TTGTCGTGGTGGGTTTTGGCGTGATCGCCCTTGGCGTGGTGGGTTTTGGCGTGATCGCCCTTGGCGTGTTCACCCTTATCGCGATCGCCCTTATCACGATCGCCCTTGGCGTGGTTGGCCTTCTCTTTGTTTTTGTTTGAGGAGGCTTCTCGCGCCCGTTCATGGTCGCGGCTTCTCCGCTGACGTCGTCCGTGGTCGCTTGAATCCGCGACGAGGAGGACGGGGATGGAGTTGGTCTGGGCGTCGGCGGTCGCTTCGGCGGTCGTCAGCGGTTCGACGGCCTTCGTCGGCGTCTCGGCGTTCTTGGCCAAGGTCGGGGTCATTGGCATCAGGAGGCCGGTAAGGGCGAGCGCGCCCAGGGTTCCGGACCATCCCAGCGTACGCGGGGTCGTTCCCATCATGACCATCGTTAATCTCCTCCGGAGATGATGCACCTTGCCGAATCCGCTCGCCAGGAGAGGCTCGGGCTTGGCGACAGGGTTCAGGAAATCAAGAGTGTCCAGCAGTGTTTCGGCGTACGTCCGGGCCTCGTCCGGGAACATCCAGACGACCCAGGCGTCGCAGCACTGCTCTTCCGCGTCGCGAAGGGCGCGACGCACCCACCAGACGACCGGCAGCCACCAGTATGCGACCGTGACGGCCAACTCGAAGAGCCGCAGCCAGTGATCGCCCCGCTTCAGGTGCGCCAGTTCGTGCGTCAACAGGAGCGTGCGGCTCCGGTCGTCGAGGGTGTTCCAGAGTTCGCGGGGGATCACCAGACGCGGTCGGCCGACCGCCCAGAGCAACGGCGTCAACTTGCCGTCGATGAACCCGACCTCCGGGGGCCGGCGAATGCCGAGCCGAGCCGACAGGGCGGCGACTTCACGTTCGACATCGGGGCCCGCCGGCCGGGCGATCACGAGCAGTCGCTGAAAGCGACGGACGCGGGCCGCCGCGATACTCGCCGTCGCCATTGAACCAACCAGCCACGCGATTCCCAGCAGTCCCCAGGGCGTCGCCAGTTCCATCCATGGAGCCGATGCGACCTTCGGGGCGTTGGGGGCCGGCTCGATCAGCTCGGAAGGGACGAGGGAGGCCAGAGCCGCGGCGGCGTCGGCGTGGGGGATCGCCAGCGGCACCTCCAACAGGGGAGGGGCCAGCAGCTTCACCAGCACGATCAGCCAGAGACAGTGGAGGACCGCCGGCCTTCGCGACGCGATCAGCCCGACCGCCGCGACGACCGTCGCCAGCAGCGAGGCCGTTAAGACGTTCGAGAGCGCGGCGCGCATCAAGACTTCCACGGTTGGACCTCCTGGAGAATGAAAACCGCGCTCTGACGGTCACCGTTTTTTGCGGTCGAGTCGGTCGATCAGCGACCGCAACTCGTTGCGCTCGCTGGCCGACAACCCCTCGCCTTCCACCAGATGAGTCAACAACGGCGTCAACGACCCGCCGCACAACGAGGCGGCCACCGCGCGGAGCCGCCGGCCGATCAGCGCCGAGCGATCGACCGAAGCCGTGAACACATGAACGCTTCCACTCCGATCACGCTTCACGCACCCCTTTTGCTCCAGCCGTTCCAGGAGCTTCTGCACCGTGGCGTACGACGACGGCCCACCCTTGCTGTAAACCCGGTCCACGATCTGGCGGATCGTGGCCGGTCCGTGATCCCAGAGCGCCGACAGCAGGGCCAGTTCGGCTTCCGTTACATCCGTTGAATTCGTTTTCATTTCACGCCTCGTCATCAGACAAGCTGTCTTTGTTGATTCTAAGACAACGTGTCTGATGAGTCAAGAGACGAGGCGACTCGGCGCTCGCGCCGTCCCTAATCTATTAGGCGTCGTGGAAGGTTCGAACGTCCCGCGCGGGATTTCTTTTATGCTCGTCGTCGGCCGACCGCGGACTCCTTCTGTCAGTCCGACGCGCGAGCGAGGGTTCGCTCAACGCGACGCGCCGAGCGTGGCCAGGAACGCGAGCAGATCGGCCATGTCGCGGGGAGGGACGTCTTTTTCAAGGCCCTCGGTCATCATCGACTTGCCCGAGGAGGTCAGTTCGTCAATGTCGGCTCGGAGGAGGACGTCCTCCTTGCCTTCCGCCCGGCGGAGGACGACCGAGCTGGCGGTCTCGCTGGCGATGAGGCCGTTGAAGACGCGGCCGTCGTTCGTGGCGGCGCTGAAATTCGTGTACTTCGCCTCGAAGGCGCTGTTGGGGTCGAGAATCGCCGTCAGGAGCGCCTCGGGCGATCGGTCCTTGAGCGCGGCGAGGTCCGGTCCGACCTCGGCGCCCAGTTCGCCGACCTTATGACAGGACGCGCAGACGCGCTGGAAGACGGCGCGACCCGCCGCCGCGTCTCCCGATCGAGCGAGCGCCGGGCGGTAGGCGTCCAGGACCGTCTTTCGCGAGGCGTCGACCTTCGCGAACAAAGCCTCGGCGCGCTCGCGGATCGCGGAGTCGCGGCTGGCCAGCAGCGTCGCGCGGTGAGTCGAGTCGATCTCGCCGCTGGGGAGGCTCCCGCCTTTCACCATGTCGAGGAGGACGTTCGCCCAGGCGTTGCGGCTGACCACCAGATCGAGGGCCGCCGAGCGGACCTGCGGGGAGAAGCTCCTCCAGTCCTTCAGGAGCAGCTTCGGCAGGCTCGGATCGGACGTTCGGCCGAGGGCCGCGATCGCCGCTTCCTGAACACCAACCGCCTCGCGAGGCTTCAGGAGATTGACGAGCAGTGCGCGGTCCTCCTTCGATTCGGAGGCCGAGCATCCGACCAGCGCGATCGCCGATCGTCGACTGGATTCGTCGACCGCGACGTCGACGGCCGTTTTCCGGGCCGCCGCGACGACGTCCAGCAGGCCGTTCGCGCGGGTCGCCTTGATCGGCCTGGCGACCCGCGCGGAGGCTTCAAGCATTCCGGCGAGGGCCGAGAACCGCCAGGGGGCGAACGTCCCCCCCGCCCCGTCCGGCGCGGCGACGGTTCGGACGACCGAATCAAGGACCGCGCGATCCGGCGTCGCGCCGGCCGTCGCGACCAGGGGGCCGACGACTTCGCCCGGAACCTGCTGCTCGGCGTTGCTCAGCAGGTCGATCAGCAATGCGCCGACGTGCGGCGACGCCGAACTGAGGACCGCCGCGCGGAGCCAACGATCTCCGGGGGAGGATCGGGCGACGTCCGCCAACGCATGCGCCGCGCGGACGTCGGCGACGTCGCCCAGCGCCAGCGCGCGCTGGAACCGCAGGCGGGGTGAAGTCGAGTCGTCGATCGCCATCAGGGCGTTCAAGGTGAGCGGACGATCGTTCAGGGTCGCGCGAATCGCTTGAACGACGGCCGTCTTGACGTGATCGCCTGGATCTTTGAGGAGGGCCGACGCGGTCGCGTCGTCGAGGCCTCCCAGCAAGGAGAGCGTCCAGACGGCCTGAACACGGGTTTTCTCCGACCGGCTGGCGGCGATCAGCGCGCGCAACGGCTCGACGGCGGCCTGATCGCTCTTGTGCAGGAGCAGACGCTGGGCGGTGTCGCGTCGCCAGCCGTTGGGGCTTTCAAGCGCGGCGACCAGGCCGGCGACGTCCAGTCGGTCGAGTCGTTCGATCGGCCGAGGCTTGCGATCGACGGGGACGACGCGGTAGATCCGACCTTCCTTGCTGCCGGCGCGGAGGTCGATCGTCTTCTGGACTTCAGGCGGAATCCACTGGGGATGCTCGATGACCGCGCGG
>CALCIC010000467.1 GCA_937907405.1 uncultured Isosphaeraceae bacterium
CAGGCGATGCGAGAGGTCGGGCCGCTCGTCCTGGTTCTTGTTGATCTCGTGGACGAGTTCTTGAAGGACCAGATGCCGCCCCGGATTGCGGTCGAGGGCCGCCTCGGTCAGCACCCATCGGAACGCCCCGAGGTTGCCGTGAAGGTCGCCGACGACCATCACTTCGTCGGCCCCCTCCAGCGTCACGACCGACCCGGCGCGCCCGGGGGTCCGCCGCATCAACTCGGTCGCCTTGGTCACGGTCGCGAGGACTTTCCGGGGGTCGGGCATGGTGCTGGGCCTTCGACGATTCGTGCTGATCTCAAGAGTGTTCCGGGATTCCGAAATGCCAGCCCGACTCGCAAGCGAGAGGACCGCCTCGGGAGGCTCGCGGGGCCAGTCGCAACCCATACCGGTCGTACCCTCGCTTGCGCGTCGGGCTGATGATCGGAGGAGCCCCGGCGCCGGAATCGATTGTGACGCCCACGGGCCGCCAAGCCAAGACTAGCACATCATTCCGCCCCTCACCATTCGGATTCGAGGGCGAACTCCCAGTGCTTGTAGAGGGTCTCCTGCCGGGCCTTGAGCGCGACGTGTCGGTCCTGGGTGCTCACGGCCTTGGTCTGGTCGCGCCAGGTGGCGGGCTGGCCGAGCAGGTCCTCGACCTCGACGATCTCGGCCTCGACCTGGGCGATCTCGCGTTCCAGGTCGACGACCTTGCGGTAGGGGAATTTCTTCCGGGCGGGGTCGCTGTTTCGGGCCGTCGACCGAGGCGGCGGGGAGGCCTCCTTGGGTTTATTGGCCCTCTCGGCGGCTTCCTGCTTCTCCTTCTGCATCAACCGCTGGAAGGCTTCGTAGTCCCCCTCGACCACCCGGGCTCGGCCGTCGGCCACGTAGATCACCCGGTCGGCGACGCTGTTGAGGAAGTAGCGGTCGTGGCTGACGACCAGCACCGTCCCCTCGAACTCGCGGATCGACCGTTCGAGCGACTCGCACGACCAGATGTCCAGGTGGTTGGTCGGCTCGTCCATGACCAGCAGGTTGGCCGAGGTCGCGCACAGCCGGGCGAGCGCCGCCTTGGCCTTCTCGCCGCCGGAGAGCTGGCCGACCTTCTGGAACGCCTGGTCGCCGGTCAGGCCGAACCGGGCGAGCAGGCCGCGGACGTCCCCCTCGACCCAGTCGGCGTCGTCCTCGGGCCACACGGCGCGGACGACCGTGGTGTCGTGCGAGAGCGACTGCAAGCCCTGGTCGTGGTAGCCGACCTGCACCTTGTGACCCAGCTTGACCTCCCCCGAATCGGCCTTCTCGCGGCCGATCAGGGTCTTGATCAGCGTCGTCTTGCCCGCGCCGTTGGGGCCCAGCACGCCGACGCACTCGCCCCGCTGGACCGCCACGTTCAGGCCCTGAAAGAGCGGCTTGTCGTACGACTTCGAGAGCTTCCTCGCCTCGATCACGACGTCGCCCGAGCGGTCGACCTCCTCGAACCCCATGACCGGGCCGACGACGTCGCGGATCACCTCGACCGCGTCGCGCCTGTGTTTCTCCAGCTTCCGCTCGCGGTCGTGCGCCTGGGTCGCCCGCTGCCCCGCGCCGTACTTGCGGATGTACGCTTCGAGCTTCTCGGTCTTCTCCTCGTGGCGCTCGGCCTGGCGTTCCAGGACCTTGGCGCGCTCGGTCCGGAGCCGCCAGTACTGCGAGTAGTTGCCGGGGTAGACTTCCAGCTTCCCCTCGTTCAGCTCCCAGGTCCTGGTCACGACCTTGTCGAGGAAGTAGCGGTCGTGGCTGACCACGACCATCGCCACCGACTGCCGGCTCAGGTAGTTCTCAAGCCACTCGGTGGTCTCAATGTCCAGGTGGTTCGACGGCTCGTCCAGGAGCATCAGGTCGGGGCTTTCGAGCAGCAGCTTGGCGAGCATCAGCCGCGACTGCTGGCCCCCGGAGAACGTCGACGCCGGGCGCTGGAATTCGGACTCGGCGAACCCCAGGCCGGAGAGGATCTCCTCGACCCGGTGGTCGATCGAGTAGGCGTCCTGGTGCTCAAGCTGCTCGTGCAACTCGTCGTACCGCCGGGCGGCGCGGTCGCGGTCGGCGTCGTCGTCGGCCTCGGCCATCTCCCGGGCGGCCTCTTCGAGTTCGTGCTGAAGGTCCAGCAGCGAGGCCAGGCCGGACCGGGCGACGTCCATCAGGGTCTGATCGGCCTCGAAGTCGGGCTGCTGGCGGAGCAGGCTGACGCGGACGCCGGGGCGGATGTAGATCTTGCCGTACTCGGGCTGTTCCGAGCCGTCGAGCAGCTTCATCAACGTGGTCTTGCCCGCGCCGTTGGGGCCGACCAGGCCGATCCGCTCCCCGGCGCGGACCTCGAACGCGAGATCGTTGAAGATCGGATCGCCGGCGTACTGCCGGCCCAGGCCCTGGGCGTTGATCAAGATCATGGCGTCGGTCGGATTCCAGATGGAAGGAGAAGCGCCCGGCGCGAGTCGCCGCGCCCGGCCTTCCCCTCCGATCATATCGCGACCCGACCCCGGGGGATAAGGTGAAAAGGGTCGGGGGGCTTTTCACGGGAGAGCGTCTCGAAAGGGGGTGGGAACTCTCG
>CALCIC010000468.1 GCA_937907405.1 uncultured Isosphaeraceae bacterium
CGGCATGACCACCGGGTTCGCCCCCCTGGTCGTCGTGGCGGGGCACGGCTCGTCGAGCCTCAACAATCCGCAGGAAGCGGCCCACGACTGCGGCGCCTGCGGCGGCGCCCGAGGCGGCCCCAACGCCCGCGCCTTCGCCCAGATGGCCAACGACCCCCGGGTTCGGAGGGGGCTCGCCGAGGGGGGGCTGGTGATCCCCGACGAGGTCCACTTCGTCGGCGGCTATCACAACACCTGCGACGACGGATTCAGCTACTTCGACCTCGACCGCCTGCCGTCGTCGCACGAGGCGATCTTCCAGCGCGCGTTCGACGCCCTCGAAGAGGCGCGGAAGCGCGACGCGCACGAGCGCTGCCGACGGTTCGAGTCGGCCCCGTTGTCGCTCTCGTTCGACGAGGCGCTCCGCCACGTCGAGGGCCGGGCCGAGGACCTGTCGCAGACGAGGCCGGAATACGGCCACGCCACCAACGCCGTCACGATCGTCGGCCGTCGATCGCGGACCCGGGGCCTTTTCATGGATCGCCGCGCGTTCCTCACGTCGTACGACGCGGCGCGGGACGACGAGCGAGGCACGATCCTGAGAGGATTGATGCGCGCGGTGGTCCCGGTCTGCGGCGGCATCAGCCTGGAGTATTACTTCTCTCGGGTGGACCCCTCGGGCTACGGCTGCGGGACCAAGCTGCCGCACAACATCGCCTCGCTGATCGGCGTGATGGACGGCGCGGCCAGCGACCTGCGTCCGGGCCTGCCGTGGCAGATGGTCGAGATCCACGAGCCGATGCGCATGCTGTTCGTCGTCGAGACGACGCCCGAAATCCTCGCCGCCGTGATCGCCGCCGACCCGAACATCGAGCGGCTCGTCCGCAACGGTTGGGTCCAGATGGCGACGCTCGACTACGACGCGCCGGCCGTCCGGATCCTCCGGGACGGGACGTTCGTCCGTTACGACGGGCCGATCGAGGCGTTGCCGACGGCGTCCTCGTCGTCCGCCTGGTATCGCGGCTGGCGTGATTTCCTCGGGTTCGCCACGATCGTCGCCGACCCGGGGCCGGAACCCCGAGGACGCCGGGAGCCTCGATCATGAGCCCATGGGTCATTGAAGCGCTCGGCCGCACCGCCGTCGGAGCCCCGGTCCTTCTGCTGCTGGTCTTCGGGCTCGCCAGCCTGGCCTCGCGGCCGATCGGCGAGAAGTCGATGGCGCAATGGACCGCCGGCTGCGTCTGCCTCGGCCTGTTTTCGGTGCTGGCGATGTTCGCGATCATGCTGGGCTCGGGGCTGCGGTACGTGCCCGTCGATCTCGGCGACTGGGTCGCCCTGCCGGAGGAGGGGTTCCGGTTCCAGCTCAAGTTCGTCTTCGACCGGCTCTCGGTCCCGTTCGCCGGGCTGACGTTCGTGCTGGTCGGCGCCGTCGGGGCGTTCGCCAATCGGTACCTGCATCGCGAGCCGGGCTACGGCCGATTCTTCCTCTACTTCGCGGTGTTCTTGCTCGGCATGGTCGTGGCGAGCCTGGCGGGCACCATCGAGACCTTGTTCCTGGGCTGGGAGCTGGTCGGGCTGTCGTCCGCGCTGCTGGTGGCGTTCTTCCACGAGCGGCCGGCGCCGGTGTTCAACGCCCAGCGAATCTGGTCGGTCTATCGGATCGCCGATGCGGCGTTCCTGGTCGCCGCCCTCGTGATTCATCACCTGAGCGGCTCGGGCGACTTCGCCGTCCTGACCGGCACGGGGCCGTGGCCGGAGGGCCACGCGTCGTTGACGTCGGCCCAGGCGCTTGGGGTCGGGCTCTTGCTCCTCATCGCCGCGGCGGGGAAGTCGGCCCTGATTCCGTTTTCCGGCTGGCTGCCCCGGGCGATGGAAGGCCCCACGCCGTCGAGCGCCGTGTTCTACGGGGCCCTCTCGGTCCACCTCGGGGTCTACCTGCTGCTCCGGGTCAGCCCGATCCTGGAATCGTCGACGCTCCTGTGCGCCGCGATCGTGGTGATCGGCCTGGCGTCCGCGGTGTTCGGCGTGATCGCCGGGCGGGTCCAGACCGACGTGAAGAGCGCGCTGGCGTACGCCTCGCTGACCCAGGTGGGGATCATCACGGCGGAGATCGGTCTGGGTTTTCGATACCTGCCGTTGATCCACATCATCGGCCACGCGACCCTTCGGACGCTTCAATTGCTGCGGTCGCCGTCGCTGCTCCACGACTACCATCTTCTCGAGAACGCGGTCGGCGGCCATCTGCAACATGACGACGGGCTGTCCGAGCGTTGGCTCTCGGCCCCGACGCGAATCAAGCTGTATCGGATCGGACTCGATCGCGGGCAGCTCGACGGCGCGCTCGACCGCTTCGTGGTCCGCCCGTTCGTGAGGATGTTCCGCTGGTGCGACCAGATGGAACGCCGCTGGACCGACCTGCTTACGGGTCGGATCTCGCGCGAGTCGGACTACGTGGCGCCGGTCGCGCCGACGGCCGAGGAACTCTGATGAACACCCTCCATCTTTTCTGGCTGGAGCTAGCGGTTCTCAGCCCGCTGGTCGGCGCGGTCTGGGTCTATTTCCTTCGCGATTCCGATCAGGCGCGGCGTCACGGCCTGAGCTTCGCGGCGGCGACGCTTGCGTTCACGGTCGGCGCCTGGGTCGGTTTTGAATCGCTCCACACCCCGGACGCGCGCGACTCGTGGAGCCCGCTGTCCTACCTGTTCGGCCGCAACGTGTTCATGGTCGACGAGCTGAGCGCGCCTCTGCTGGCGCTGACGGCGCTTCTCTATTTCTTGACGATCCTCTCGACCTTGAGGACGAAGGCGCGGGAGTCTTCGTTTGCGCGGATGTTGATGTCGGAAGCGATCTTGATCGCCACGTTCGCCTGCGCGATCCCCTGGGGGTTGGTGGCGCTGCTGGCGTTGGGCGCGGTCCCTCCGCTCGTCGAGCTGCGCGAGCGCAAGAGGCCGACGCGCGTCTACATCGCTCACATGGGCCTGTTCATCCTGCTGCTGGTGCTCGGCGAGATCGGCGTCGAGCGGTCGGCGGGCGCGCGCGAGCAATCGCTGATCGCGATCCTGCTCCTGACCGCCGCGGTCCTGTTGCGCGGCGGGGTCGCTCCGGTCCACTGCTGGATGACCGACCTGTTCGAGCACGCGACCCTTGGGACGGCGATCCTCTTCGTCACGCCGATGGTCGGGGTCTACGGCGTCACCCG
>CALCIC010000469.1 GCA_937907405.1 uncultured Isosphaeraceae bacterium
ATTGTCCGCGATGTTTCAGGCTTCGTCAATTCCGAACGCCCGATTCACGATCCTCTGATCGTCTCAATCCGCGCCCAGGTCTTTCTGTGGAAGCGACGACCGCCGTCGCTTCGCTTATTGTACGGATGTTGCAAGGGCCGCTGGACTCGACAAGCGGAACGCCCGTCGAAACCGGGCGGCGGATGGAGTCGCGCGCAAGACGTCGGACGGAAGGCCTGTCATGGTTGGGGCAGTCTTACTAGAATCGGAATCGATCACGAGGATGTGCGAAATTTAACCTTAATGCGTGGCTTGATGGTTTGGGTCAGGGGCGTTTGGGAGGAGTTCAGGTGGAGAACCACGTCGAACCACTGGGCAAGGTGCGAACGAAGATCGTGGCCACGGTGGGGCCGGCCTCACGAGATCCGGAAATGCTGCGGCGACTGGCCGACGCCGGGGTGGACGTTTTTCGACTCAACTTTTCGCACGGCACCCATGAACAGCATGCGGTCACCTACGAGGCGATTTGCGAGGTGAACCGGATTCTGGGGCGGCGGATCGCGATTCTCCAGGATCTTTGCGGCCCCAAGATTCGTCTGGGGCCGATCGTCGACGACGTGGTGTCGTGCGACCTCGACGCCGAGTTCACACTCTGGAAACAGCTCGATCAACGCGACGACCCGAGAAAACTGACTTGCACGTATGATGAGTTGGCCGACGATCTGGAAGTCGGTCAGAGCATTCTGTTCGCCGACGGCGCCGTGGCGATGGACGTCATCGAGCGTCGGCCCGGCTGGGCGCGGTTGAAGGTGACGCTGCCGGGGCGGATTCGGTCGAACCAGGGGATCAACGTCCCGGGCGCGGCGTTGAGCGTCTCGGCGCTCACGGACAAGGACCTGGCCGATCTGGAGTGGACGGTGGGCCGCGAGGTGTCGTACGTCGGGCTCTCGTTCGTCCGTCAGGCCGCCGACGTCACCCGGCTCCGCGCCGAGCTGGACGCGCGAGGGTGTTGCGCCCGGATCGTCGCCAAGATCGAGAAGCCGCAGGCGGTCGCGAATCTCGAATCGATCGTCGCCGAGGCCGACGCCGTAATGGTGGCGCGGGGCGATCTGGGGGTCGAGATCGACGTCGCCAAGGTTCCCGGCGTGCAGAAGCAGATCATCGACGCCTGCCATCTGTCGGGGATTCCGGTGATCACGGCGACCCAGATGCTCAACAGCATGGAATCGTCGAACCGGCCGACGCGGGCCGAAGCGACCGACGTGTTCAACGCCGTGCTCGACGGCACCGACGCGGTGATGCTCTCGGGTGAGACGGCCATCGGCGCGTATCCCGTCGAGGCGGTCTCGACCATGAGCCAGATCGCCCATGAGGCCGAGAACCTGATGTTCGCCCAATCGCGGCCGGGCGCCCCCTGGTTCCGTTCAGCCAGTTGGCCGGAGGGGGCGAGGGATGACGAGGGCCGGCCGAACGTCGCGCGCGCCGGTCGAGTGTTGCCGATCACCGAGGCGGTGGTCGAGGCCGCCAGCCAGGTCAGCCATCGGCTCAATGCGGCTCTGCTGGTCGTCGCCACTCATTCGGGAAGGACCGCGCTGGCTCTCTCCAAGCAGCGCGGGGCCACGCGGATCCTGGCCCTGACCGACGCCGTCGAGGTCGCCCATGCGATGGCGCTTTACTGGGGCGTGACGCCGCTGCACATCCCCGACCTCTTCGACGCCGGCCAGGTGCTCGCCTTCGCCGACCAGTGGTGCCGCGGCCGCGACCTGATCGACACCGGCGACCGCCTCGTCGTGGTCCGAGGCGTCCTGCCCAACAACCCCAACCACAACGCCATCCTCGTCCACGAGGTCGAGTAGGCGGGCCTCGCCGTCGGCCGATTCGATCAGCGGCCGTCGGCCGCGAGCCGCAGGACGGCCCGCCGGACGGAGAACGAATCGTCGCCGGAGAAGACCAGGTGGACGGTCTTCCCGTCCGGGCTCATCCACTTGGTTGGGAAGCTGCTGGTCTCGCCCGGCCCGACGTCCCAATGCTCGGTGAAGGAAACCGTGGTCCACGGCCCCCAGGGCTGGGGGGCGTCGTAGACGCCGAATCCGCCTTCGAAGCGAGGCCCGCGCGGGTCCCGGCTCTCCGGCAGGATCTGGCACCAGAGGTAGCGCCGCAGTGGGGCGTTGTACGTGACGCCGCCGCGGTGGCAGCGGCCCGGATTCTCGAACACCGCCCCACGTTCCTCGACGGTCTTGCTCCATACGGCCTGACCCTGAGGATCGCGCCGGACGAAGAATTCATAGGCGTCTCGCTCGCGGAGCCGCCGTTTCGGCGCGCGCGCCAGCACCATGCGATCGGCCGGCTTGTAGGCGTCGTCGGCGTCGGGCGAGTAGATGTAGACGAAGTCGTCCGCCGCGCCGTCGTAGTCCTTCCCGAAGTTGAGGAACGTCGGGCAGCCGAAGCTGGCGGTGAGCTTCCAGTCGGCCCATTCCCAGGTCGCGCCTCGGTCGCGCGACCAGCCCAGCCGAGCGTTGCCGGCGTTGCGGACCCACAGATGCAACACGCCGTCGATCATCAGGATTCCGCTGGCTTTTTCGCCCTCGGCGCCTTGCCCGAGTCGCTCGGCCGATCGCGAGCGGAGGTTCACGCCCTGGAAGTCCTCGGGACCGCCGGCCACCCGGCAGAGACCCATGCTGAGCTTCTTCTCGACGAACGGTTGGAATCCGCGACCGTCGCCGTAAGCCGTATAAAGCAGGTCGTCGTCGCCCCAGGTGATCGGCCAGTTGTCGCTCCCCTGGGCCCGCCGGACGATGGTGGACGCCGGCGCCCAATCGACGCCGAGGATCGTCGTGCTGGGAGGGTACGGCGCGGAGCCGTCGGGCTTCGGACTCGACCGATCGCGCTCGCCCCGGGGGAGGCTCGACGCGGCGACGATCGGGTTGAGAAACGGCCCAAGCACCGCGTAGTGGTCCTCGCCTTTCGCACGCGGCCACTGCCTGCCGTTCTCGCCCGCCCGGACGACGACCAGGTCGAGCGAGGGGACGACGACGATCAGGCTGTCGTACAGGCCCCACGCCCAGAACGCGTCGCGCGGGACCCGTCCCAGCGCGCCGTCGCCGTTGTTCCACCAGAGCAGGCCGTAGTGCCTCGATGCGTCGCCTTGCGCGCCGGGCTCCCACTCAGGAAGCTCGACGACCGACTTGATCGGATGCGTCGCCAGGTCGACGAATTCCTCGGCGAGGATCTGTTCGTCACGCCATCGGCCGCGATGGAGGTATAGGTACCCGAGTCGCGAGAGCGCCTCGACGTCGGCCTGGATTCCCGCCCCGAACTCGCGGCGTGGGACGCCCACGAGATCGGGTTCGCGATATTGGTTTCGTCTCCATTGGAGATCCTTGCGGGTGACGCCCAGCGGGGTGAGCACGCGGTCGAACATCACGTCTTCAAGGTCGCGCCCGTATCGCAGCGTCAGGCAGTCGGCCAGCCAGTTGGGGCCGCCGTCGCTGTAATGCCAGTGGGTCCCGGGGCGGAACAGCAGCCTCTCGTATCCGCCGGGCTTGGCGAACCCGGCGGTCTGCGTCGCGAGGTGGAGGATCGTGATCTCGTCAAGCCAGCCGGATTGCGCGTCGCCTTCGGGAGGAACTCCCAACGTTGCGTCGTATCGACGCGCCGGGGCGTCGAGGTCGATCTTGCCGTCCTTCACGGCGACGCCGAGCATGGTGGCCCCGAACGACTTGGTCGCCGACTTGATGTCGTAGCGCCGTCGCTGATCTCCCCAGCGGAGCACCGCCTTTCCGCGCCGCACGATCATCCCGGAGCCGCCGGCCGACTCGGCGTACGTCCGGGCCTCGTCCAGCATCGCCGCGTCAAGCCCGACCTCCGCCGGGCCTGCCGCCGGCCAGTCGGGATTGGGCCAGAGAGCGGCCGGATCTTCGGCCGCCGCGACGCTGCTGCAAACCAGGGTCAAAAACAATCCCCTCACGACCGCGCCGAACCGGATGGTCTGCGGCTTCATCGGGCCGACTCCTGCAAGGCCGCGCGTCGGGCGGCGGACTCGTCTTCACGACCGTGCCGCGTCCACGACGGCGGACTTCAGTCCCCGGTCGAGGGCGCGGATCGATTCTCAAGCTTATCGATTTGGTCGATCGCTCGCGCCCTCGAACCCTCCTTGAGCGAGGTTCGCCGCTGGAGTATGTTGCGGAGTGTTTCAACGGCCGCGCGACGGGAGGGGCGTCCAGCCCCGGCGAGGTCGTTTCCTCACTTCAACGGGAGACCCGGACATGGTCGTTCGAACTGGCGCCAAACGGCGCGACTTCCTCCGAATCGCCGCATCGAGCGCGCTCCTGGCGCCCTGGGGGGCGCCGACCGGCAAGGTCCTGGGCGCGGGGTTTCAGGCCAAGAACGAACGGCCCCGACTGGCGTTGATCGGCGCGGGGGGGCAGGGGAGTGGAGACGCCAGGGGCGCCTCGCGCTTCGGCGACTTCATCGCCGTTTGCGACGTCGACAAGCACCACGCCGAGAAGGCCAAGGAGGACCGTCGCATCGGCAAGGGCAAGGCCGAGACGTTCGGCGATTACCGCAAGGTCCTCGACCTCAAGGACGTCGACGCCGTGATCGTCGGCACCCCTGACCACTGGCATTCGAAGATCACCATCGAGGCCATGAAGGCCGGCAAGGACGTTTACTGCGAAAAACCCCTCACCCTCACCATCGACGAGGGCAAGAAGCTTTGCAAGGTCGCCAAGGAGACCGGCCGCGTCCTCCAGGTCGGCACCCAGCAGCGCAGCGACCATAACAAGGTGTTCCTGCTGGCCGTCGCCATGGTCCGCGGCGGACGCATCGGCAAGATCAAGAAGGTCACCGCGGCTATCGGCGGCGGTCCCGCCGGCGGCCCGTTCTCCAAGGAATCCGCCCCTCCGGAGCTGGACTGGGACATGTGGCTCGGCCAGGCGCCCAAGGTCGACTACATCAAGCAGCGCTGCCATGCCGACTTCCGCTGGTGGTACGAGTATTCCGGAGGCAAGCTTACGGACTGGGGCGCGCACCACGTCGACATCGGCACCTGGGCGCTCGGCAAGGAGCACACAGGCCCCAGGACTATCGAGGTCGTCAAGGGGGAGCTTCCCGTCGATTTCAAGAACGGCTATCCCACCGTCGACGACAAGTACAACACGACCACCCATTTCCTCGTCCGCGCCACGTTCGCCGACGGTACGCCGCTGGTGATTCGCGACGACACCGAGAACGGCGTGACCTTCGAAGGCGAGAAGGGCCGAATCTTCGTCACCCGCGACCGGATCGACCTCGACGGCGGCGCCGTCGCCGCACTCTACAAAGACCCCGTCCCCGAGGCGATGCTCCGCGAGCTTCGCAACGGTAAGCCGCTGGACGGCCACATGGAGAACTTCTTCGCCTGCTGCGCCGACCGGGGCAAGCCGGTCTCGGACGTCTGGACCCATCACCGCGCGCTGACCACCTGCCACCTGGCGAACATCGCCATCCGGCTCGGCGGTCGCAAGCTGAACTGGGATCCCGACAAGGAGCAGATCATCGGCGACGCCGAGGCCGACGCGATGCAGACCCGCCCCCAACGCGCCGGCTTCGAGGTGACCGCCTGACCAAGCACCGACGCGACCTCGAACGCGAACGGCCTCGACTCCAAGCGAATGGGGCGGGCCGTTCGTCGCGGGCCCGCGCCGCCGTGATCAGTCGGCCAGGCTGAGCCGCCGCAGTTCGCCGCTGAAGGTGTCGAGCCGCCAGAGTTCGACGATGGGCTCGACGCCGGCGGCGGCGAGACGGCTGCCGGTCGAGTCGAAGATCAGGCTGGAGATCCGTCCGCACTGGCTGGGGAGCCGATAGTGCGGGGCGTAGTGGAAGGAGGAAGACGTTGCGGACCAGAGTTGAATCGACCCGCGCTGGGTGCCGGCGGCGAGCGTTCGGCCGTCGGGCGAGAAGGCGAGGGCGGTGATCCAGCCTTCGGGGTCGGCGGCCTCGGCGGCTCCGGGTCGGAGTCTGCCGACGACCGCCAGCCGGTCGACGTCGACGAGCGTGATTTCTCCGGTCCCGTCGCCGACCGCGAGCAATCGACCATCGGGCCGGAGGGCGAGACTGACCGCCCGTTCCGGAAACGCGCCGTTCCAGGAGAGGCGATCGGCCTTGATCGATTCGGTCGTCTCGGAATGGAGCTTCCAGACCTGGAGGTTTCCATCATCGAGCAGATAGAGCCTGTCGCCGGCCGACGCGAGTTGCACGGCCTGGATTCGAGGCGAACGTGGGCCGCCGGGGCCACGGCGCCGGGAGTCGCCCTTCGGGAAGCCGGGGGGGAGGAAGTCCCAGGGGTTCACGAGGTCGCCGGCCGGCTCGTCGGCGCGGACCACGGGGAGCAGCCGTTCGGGATCCTTGGAGCGCCACAAGAAGATCGAGTGGCCGTGAGTCAGCGCCAGCGCGCGGCCGTCTCCAGAGCGGCCCAAGGGGGGGGCGGACGGCCAGAACCGACCTCCCCCCGGTAGATGAGGAAGCTCCAGGCGCGACGGCTCGCAGGGGCCCTTGGAGTGCGACGGCCAGACCTTCAGCCCCCGCGCGTCGTGAGAGATCAGATTGCCCTGTTCGTCGAAGGCCACGGCGGCGAAGCCGCGGCCGCGCGCGGCGTCCAGGCCGAGATCGGGATCGCGGTCGAGCCGCGCGGTCAGGTTCCGAGGGAGCGTCGGCTCATGTTCGGAGCCTTGGGCGTCGCGCCAGACCCAGGTCTCGCCGAGGTTGTCGTCGATCGCGAGCAGACCGTCGTCGCGAAACGCCAGCGAGACCGGCCGAGCGTCGAACCCGGTTATCTGGGTTCGCGCCGGCGGCTCGTGGATCGTCCAGAGCGAGGTCGACACGCCCCGACCGCCGACCGCCAGGGTCTTGCCGTCGGTCGAGAAGGCGAGGCCGAGGACCGGATCGGTGTTCGGCAGGACGGCGGCGACCTTGTGAGCGATCGTATCCCACAACTCCACCTGCGGCTGCGTCCCGAACCCCGAGGTCGCCAGCAGCGTGCCCCGGGGGTTGAACTGGAGCCGCCACACGTTGCTCTGGGTGGATGAGAAACTGTTCAGAAACTCGCCCGAGACGCCGTCCCAGATCTGAACGGTCGCTCCCGAAGCGGTCGCCAGCCGGCCGCCGACCCCCACCGCCAGCGCGGTGAGATCCGCTTGAGACTCGACGCGGCCCGCCAGGCGGCCGTCGTCGACCGAGAACAGCTTGACTTTAGTCGATCCGGCCAGGGCGAAGGCGAGGGTCTTTCCATCGGAACTGAAGGCGACGAGCGGGAAGGTCATCTGCCGCTGTTCGGGCTTGATCGTGTCGAGGACCGTCGGCGCCGCGTCGGGGCGTTCCAGATCCCAGAGCACGACCTGGAGTTCGATTGGTCCGAGGGGAGGCCCGAATCCGAATGAGGCGACCGGCGCGTTCTCGACGTCGATCGTGACCAGACGCTTGCCCGTCGGCTCGCCGAAGACGCTCTGCATGCGGCGGTCGGGACGCGTCAGCTCGCGGACCACGGCCCCGGTTGAACCGTTGACGAGCAGGACCGGCTGGCCGCTGCTCGGGAGGACCGCGACGACGCCGCCGGCCAGGGCGAGCCGTTGAGGCCGTCGCCAGACCCCCTGCACGCGATTCGGATTCGGCGGTCCGACGCGCGGCGAGCTCGATTCCGTGGGAGTGGGCATGGGCGCAGACACGTCGGGGGCGGCCCCGAGTGGTTTGGCGCCGTGGAGCAGCGAGAACTTGTCAAGGGAACGCTTCTGCTTGACGTCCCAGACGGCGACCTCCTCGCTGTCGCCCGTGATGACCGACAGCCGCGCGGTCTCGGCGTCGAACGCCAGGTCGCGGATCGGGCCGGTAGGCAGCTTCGCGCGGCGCGTGACGCTTCGGAGGACGAGGAACTCGGCGGCCTCGTCGCGGAGCCGCGCCTGAAGCTCGGGCTCGGGCTCGAGCGCCGCCGCCTGCTTGAGCAGGTCCAGGCCGGTGGCCCGGCGGTCTGACGCGGTGGTGAGCCGGACGAGCGCGGCGTGCCGCCAGAGCATCGTCCGCATCGCCGCCCGCGTCCCCCGTTCGGCGGCCGAGGTCTTCTCGCGTTCGGCGACGGCCTCGTTCGTCGCCTTCACCTGCTCGTCGCGCTGATTGCGGATCTGGTTGTACGAGTATGCGGCGATCGACAGCACCAGGACGCTCGCGACCGTCGAGACCGTGGAGATTCCGGGGTGCCGCCGGGCTATCCGCCACATCCGCCCGGCCGGGGTGATGCGTCGCGCGCGCACCGGCTCGCGGTTCAAGAACCGGGCCAGATCCTCGCCCAGCGCGTCCGCCGACGGATAGCGGTCGGCCGGCCGCTTGGCCAGGCTCTTGAGGACGATCGTTTCAAGGTCGCGGGGAATCCTCCGGTTGAGCGAGCGCGGGGGGACGGGCTCGCGGCCGGCGATCTGGTCGAGCAGCTCCGCGGCGCTCGAGCCGTCGAAGGGGGGGCGGAGGGTGAGCATTTCGTACAGGGTCGCGCCCAGGCTGTAGACGTCGGTTCGGCCGTCGATGACGCCGGTGCGGCCCTGCTCCGGGCTCATGTAACGGGGGGTGCCCAGCAGGCTGTCATGGTGGGTCATGCCCGGATCGGCGAGCCGCCGCGCCAGGCCGAAGTCGGCGACCCAGATCATCCCCTTGGCGTCGATCAGCAGGTTCGACGGCTTGACGTCGCGATGGATGACGCCGTGATGGTGGGCGTGGGCCAGCGCCGCGGCCGCTTGCAGGCCGACCTCGGCGACCCACCTGTAGTAGGACGAGCCTCGCGGGGGATCGAACGGAGGGGGCGCCTCGGCGGCGTCGCAGCCCCGCGTCCCGACCCGCAGCGATCGCGAGGAGGACGACGCGGAGAGGAGTTCGCCGAGGCCGTGCGAAGCCGACTGGCCGCCGCTCAGGGCCCACGAGGCCGTGGAGTCGGTCAGCCCGGCCCGATGCATCGGAACCAGGGCCGTTTCACGGGCGCCGTCGGTCGGCGTCGGTCGCGTCCTGCCCCAGGGGAGGCCGCCGGAGACCCGGAGCCACACCCGATTCAGCCGTGAACTGGCCTGCGAGCCGACGTCGCCCGAATCGAAGCTTCGCCCGCCGGGGCCGACCGGCCCTCGAAGTTGGCGGCGGTGGCGGATCACCCGGTCGAGTCCGCTCCCCTCGATCCGCTGCATCGCGTAGTAGCAGAGGCCGCCGACCTGGCCGACGTCGAAGACCGGCACGATGTGTGTATGGTGCAAGGCCGCGGCCGTGCGGGCCTCGTTGAGGAACCGGCGACGCGCCGACGAATCGGGGGCCGCGTGGGTGCCCAGAACCTTCAGCGCCACGGGTCGGTCGAGGCCCATGTGAACGGCCTCGTAGACGGTCCCCATGCCTCCTCGGCCCAACTCGCGGACGACCCGGTAGCCGGCGATCCGCCGTCCTGACTCAATGTTCCGGCCCGGCCCCGAACCGTGCGACGAACTGCTGCTGGAGCCGTGGCCGACCAGGCCGTTGACCAGTTCTAGCCCTTCCAGGGCGGCCTGGACGTCCTCCTGGAGGTCGGGGTAGCGGGCGGCGAAAACCTCGGGAGAGGGCGCTTCCCCCTGTTCGACCATCGCCAGGTAATGCTCGATGGCCTCCCCGAGGCGTTCGTCGTCGTCGTCGCTCTGGGAGAGATCGACCTTCTCGTCACTCCGCTGGCCCATCGTCGTACCTCAAAGATCCTCCCGGCGGCCCTTCGAGCGATCGTTTCAGTCGCTTGAGGCCTCGGGCCCAGATTCCCCGCACTGACTTTCGGCTTACTCCCATCCGCTCGCCGATGACCTCGAACGAGAGGTTCTCGGCGTGGTAGAGCCAGAGGACGTCCGCCTCGCCGTCGGGCAAGGCCGCGAGCGCGTCGGCCAGAAGGACGATCAGTTCGCGGCGGCTGGCGATCTCGCTGGGGCTGGTCTGGCTGAGCGACAGCATGTCCAGGAGCCGGCCGGCCTGGTTCCCCTGGTTCTCGCCTCCCTTTCCTTCCCAAGGCGCGTCGAGCGGGATCGAGGCGACCCCTCCCGCCCGTTTAGTCCGACTGTGATAGCGTCCCAGATCGGCGAGTTTCTGGCCGACCAGTCGCCGCAGCCATCCCACCAGGGCCGCCTCGTTCTGCCCGGTGAACTGCGGAAACTGTCGGACCACCTCGACGAGCGCCTCCTGGACCACGTCGGAAAGCTCCAGCCGCTCGCGCAACCGTGGCCCCAGACCGGTCCGGACGACCATCCTCAGATAGTTCCGGTACAGCGCGCACAACTCGCCCAGCGCCTCGGTCTCGCCGGCGCGCGCCTTCGACATTAGCTCAATCGGCCCATCGGCCATGCGAATCGCCTCTACCTACATGATATAGGCGACGCCCCCTCGCGGTGGGGACCGCGTGGCCCGGCGAAATTCCCCAACTCGGCCCCCCGCTAAGCGCGTGCGCCGAGTTCATCATGGACCCACGCCGTCGAAACGGCAAGCCGCTCCGCCCGGATTCCGGCGGTTCCCGGCGGGGCCGGGGCGCATGAAAAAACCCCTCGACGCGGCGCGGCGGGGGGGCGGGCGGGAAGTCGGTCGGGGCCGTCGGGACGGATCGAGTCGGGGGATCGGGTCAGGCCTTGGCGCGGGCCGAGCGGCCCGAGACGCGGCGCCGCAGGGCGAGGCCGCCGATGGTCGTCAGGACCAGCGCGACGGTGCTCGGTTCGGGCACGGCGGGCGCCTGCGACGAGGTGAGCAGGGCTTCGGCCGTGGTCACGCCGCCGTTCGACTGCGAGGGGACCAGCAGCTTGGCGTTGTCGGGGAAGCTGAAGGTGAGCTTCTGGTCGCCCAGGTCGAGGGTCTGGCTCGGGGTGTTGAACGTCGCCGTCACGGTCGAATGGTACGGGCTGTCGACCACGCCGTTGAGGACGCCGGTGAACACCGCCGACTGGCTGGTCAGCGGTGTGCCGTTCAGGTCCTGCGGCAGAAACGTGATCGAAAACGGGGTGTTCGTGTACGTGGTGGACGAGCCGGCCGCCGGCGGGGCGACGACGAACGTGCCAAGTCCGGTGTTGACCGAGCCCGAGCCGAGGTCCACGCCGGCCTGACTGGCGGGCGTGAAGCTGATCACGTTGGGCCCGCTGATCCCGGTGCTCAGATCGACGGCCGTAGCGGTCTGGTATTTAAGAATCGCCGCGGCATCGGCGCCGGTCGCGGTGCAGGCGGCCAATCCCAGGACGACGACTGCGGAACGCAGTCCGTTCAATCCTTTAGTCATGCTCATCTCTTCCTCCTGAACAGATTAGGATTGTCACGACGCAATCCTGGTTTCAGCGTCTTCATCCGAATCACGCCGCGGCCTTGCTCGGTCCAATGAAAGCCTTTTCCTCGGACCAAGGCGCCGGTCGGCGCGAGACACGAGAATCACAACCCGGGACAGTTTTCCGTAACGGATGTCTGCGCGACCCGAGATGAGCGAGAAGCCCGGCGCGGCGGCGAAGGGAAGTGCAGGTGAGAAAGGATTCCTCTCGCATCCATGCCCGCCCCCTCGAAACTCGGCCATGAGTCTCGTCGTCTAGGAGTCCGAGATGTGAACCAACGGCGGGAGAATACCCTGGTCCGCCGAGCATGTAAACCTAAGTTTCGCCGATTCGGTCGATTTTTCATGGAGTTCCTCGCCGCCCCTGCCGATCGCGCGAACACGCGCCGGCGAGCGACCTTCCGTCGATTCACCCATGGCGTCCTGGTTCCGAGGGCGACCGAGCGCAATCCTACAGCATGCTGATCGGGTCGACGTCCACCGACAGGTCGACCTTGTACGGCGGCGGGTGCAGGGGGAGGTCGCTGAGCATCGCCCGCAGGGGGGCGGCCGAGGCGCATCGAGCCTGGAGGTGGAACCGGAATTCTTCGCGGATCTTGAGGATCGGCGCGGGACTCGGCCCCCAGAACCGAACCCCCGGCGCGGCCCGGGCGCGGAGGGCGTTCGCCAGCTCGGTCAGGTATTTCTCGACCCGGGACTCGTCCCGGCCGCGCGCGACCAGGCGGACGATCCGGCCGTAGGGCGAGGCCAGCGGGGCTTCGCGAGTCGGCAACTCGTGGCGGACGAACCCTTCGTAGTCGTGGCGGGCGGCGTTGTAGATCGCCGGATGCTCTGGGCAGAAGCTTTGGACGAGCACGCGCCCCGGCCGGTCCCCCCGGCCGGTCCGGCCGGCGACCTGCGCGACGAGCTGGAACGTCCGCTCGGCGGCCCGGAAGTCGGGAAGGTGCAGGGCGACGTCGGCGTCGACCACGCCGACGAGCGTCACGTTGGGGAAGTCGAGCCCCTTGGCGATCATCTGCGTCCCCAGGAGGATCTTCACCTCGCCCGACTTGAACGCCGCCAACGTCTCTTCATGACTGCCGTGCCGGCGCATCGTGTCGGAGTCCATCCTCCTCGCCTCGTGGAACGGGAACTCCATCCGGATCTCGCGCTCGAGCCGCTCGGTGCCGATCCCCCCGTAATGGAGCACCGGCGCCTGGCACGCCGGGCAGGCGGGCGGGCACGCGCGCTCGGCGTCGCATGTGTGGCAAATCAGCATGTGGCGCGATTTATGGTAGGTCGCGGCGACGTCGCAGTGCCGGCACTTGACCACCTCGCCGCATTTGGGACAGATGACGAACGTGTTGTACCCCCGGCGGTTCAACAGCAGGATCACCTGGCCGTCGTCGTCGAGCGCCTGGTGCATCGCGATGCGGAGGGTGTCGCTCAGGCCGCCGGCGAGGTGCTTCTCGTTCCGTAGGTCGATGATCTCGACGGCCGGCATCGGCCGGCCCTCGACCCGGCTGGGCATCGAGATCCGGGCGTAACGCCCAAGCTCGGCGTTCCGCCAGCTCTCCAGCGACGGCGTCGCCGAGCCCAGCAGCACCGGCGCGTTCTCAAGTTGCGCGCGCTTCACGGCGACGTCGCGCGCGTGGTAGCGGGGGACGGTTTCCTGCTTGAACGAGCTTTCGTGTTCCTCGTCGACGACGATCAGCCCCAGCCGCCTCGTGGGGGCGAAGATGGCCGACCGCGCGCCGACGACGACGTCGATTTCGCCCTGGGCGATGCTCTGCCAGTGGCGGTGCCGCTCGACGTCGCTGAGGTGGCTGTGCAGCACGGCCACGCGCTGGAACCGGCGGCGGAACCGGCGGATCGTCTGCGGAGTGAGGCTGATCTCGGGCACCAGCACGATCGCCTCGCGGCCCCGCGCCACGATCCGCTCGATGGCCGTCAGGTAGACCTCGGTCTTGCCGCTGCCGGTGACGCCGAAGAGCACGAACGGCGCGAAGGCGTCCCCCTCGAGCGCCGGGACGAGCGTCTCCATCGCCGCCGCTTGCTCGGGGGTCATGGCCGGCGGCCTGGGCGCGGCGGTCGGCTCGACGGCCGTTGGTTCGGGCTCGTCGCGGCGGGCCTCGGCCAGCGAGAGCCGACGTTTGACCGTATGGACCAACCCGTCCTCGCGGAGCGCCTTGATCACCCCCGCCCCGCAACGGGCGCGTCGGCAGACGTCGGAGACCGTGAGCATCTCGTCCGACCGGCACAACGCCTCGATCGCCGCCGTCTGCTTGGCGGTGAGCGTCTTCTGAAGCCTCTCGTCGAGGAACGCCTGGCGAGTCTCGGGAGGGACCGTCAGGAACGTCCCCACCCGCGTCCCCGCCTGGTTCCGCACTCCGGCCGGCACCACCGCGTCAAGCGCCTGACCCCACGAGCACAGGTAGTAGCCGGCCATCCACCGGGTCAGTTCAAGCATTCGGGCGTCGATCAGCGGGACCGCGTCGAGGATCTCGACGACGTCCTTGATCTTCGACGGAGCGAGGTCGGGAGGGGGGAGGAGATCGACCGAGACGCAATAGCCCGTGACGACCCCGTTACGTCCCAGGGGAACCCGCACCCGCTGGCCGAGCTGGATTCTGCCGACCAAACGCTGAGGCGCGCGGTAGGTCAGCACGGCGTCGAGCGCGCGGTCGACGACCACGCCGACGAACAAGCCGCCAGGCTCGATCCGCTCCTCGTCGTCCCCCCCGAACCACGAAGGCTGACGGGCCGGGCGCGGCGACGGACGCGGCTCGTCGCTCTCTTGATCGCAGTTGACAACGCTCATCAGTCGGGCCTATCGTCGAATTTCGTCGCGCCGCGCCACCCCACCCCGTTCCAAGGACGCGGACTTCTGGTTTACTGCGGTTAGAGTATACCAGACTCGGCCTGGATTCTGCACGTATGTCCACGGCGGCCCTGGGCCGACGGCTGGGAAAGGGTTGACTCGTCCATGCGTTTAGGGCTGTTCGGCGGCACGTTCGACCCGATCCACCTGGGGCATCTGATTCTCGCCGAGCAATGCCGCGAGGCCTGTGGGCTGGAGCGGGTTTGGTTCATCGTCGCCGGCGAGCCGCCGCACAAGCGAGGGCTCGCCCGGACGCCGGTCGCCCACCGCCTCGAGATGGCCCGGCTCGCGGTCGCGGGGCGCTCGGCGTTCGAGGTCTCCGACGTCGAGGCCGTCCGTCCGGGTCCGCATTACAGCGTTGAGACCCTGGCTGAAGTCAAGCGGCTTCGTCCCGACGACGACCTGTTCTTCCTGATCGGCGCCGACAGCCTCGTCGATCTGCCGACCTGGCGCGAGCCCGGCCGGATCGCCCAGCTTGCCACGATCGTCGTCGTCAACCGACCGGGCGTCGAGGAAGTCGGCGACCGCCCGCTCCCCGAGTTCGGTCCCGATGCTCAACCGCTCCAGCACGTCACGATCCCCCCGATCGGCATCGCCTCGCACGACCTCCGCGGCCGGCTCGCCGAGGGCCGGAGCGTCCGCTACATGGTCCCCCACGCCGTCGAAGCCTACATCGACGCCCACGCTCTGTACCATACCGCGAAAGCTCGCCCGGCCGACGGCGCTTGACGCTGGCGACGATCCGGCCGACGGCTTAGAATGTTCAACATTCGTCCAGCCCCGCCTTTCGCGCGGGCTGGTTCTTGCCGCGTCGTTGCCGGGGAGGGTCGTCCGATGAGCCAGGCGATTGATCGTCGAGGTTTTCTGTTTGGTGCGTCGGTCGCGGGGTTTGGCGTCCTGTGCCAGGGCCGCAACGGCTGGGCGGGGGGCGTGGGGCCGAACGAGGTGATCCAGATCGCCTGCGTCGGCGTCGGCGGCAAGGGCCGCAGCGACGCCGACAACGCGGCGAACCACGGCCGGATCGTCGCGCTCTGCGACGTCGACGAGCAGCGGCTCGACGCGGCGGCGGCCAAGTACAAGGACGCCAAGCGGTTCGTCGACTTCCGCGAGTTGTACGACGCGCTGGGGTCGAAGTTCGACGCCGTGACGGTCTCGACGCCCGACCACACCCACGCGCCGGCGGCCGTCCGGGCGATGCGGCTGGGCAAGCACGTCTACTGCCAAAAGCCCCTGACCCATTCGGTCTGGGAGGCCCGCCTGATGCGCGAGACGGCCCGCAAGCACGGCGTCTGCACCCAGATGGGCAACCAGGGGACCGCGAATCCAGGGCTCCGCCGCGGCGTCGAGGTCGTTCAAGCCGGAGCGATCGGCGAGGTCCGCGAGGCCCACGTCTGGACCAACCGGCCGTTCAAGTACTGGAAGCAGGCGCCGGACATCGTCGCCCGCCCCACCGAGGTCCAGGAAGTCCCGCCGTACCTGCACTGGACGCTGTTCCTCGGCCCGGCCGCCGACCGGCCGTACAACAAGGTCTATCACCCTCACGACTGGCGCGGGTGGTGGGATTTCGGCACGGGGTCGCTGGGCGACATGGCCTGTCACACGACCAACCTCGTCTTCAAGTCGCTGAAGCTCGGCCAGCCGACGCGGATCTCGGCCCACAGCGGCGAGATCAACCCCGAGACCTATCCGGCCTGGGCGACGATCACGTATGAGTTCCCCGCCCGCGACGGCCTCCCCCCTGTGAAGCTCACCTGGTATGAGGGGGCGAAGGACGGCAAGCGGAACCTCCCCGATGCGAAGCTGTTCCCGGCCGGCTTCAACCCGTCCGACAGCGGCTCGTTGATGATCGGCTCGAAGGGGCAGATGTACTCGCCCAGCGACTACGGCTCGGAGCAGAAGCTCTGGCCCGAGGAGCGCTTTCGCGATTACAAGGACCCCAAGCCGACGCTCCCCCGGATCACCGGCGGCAAGGGGGACGACGACAACCAGAAGCTCGAATGGTTCCAGGCCATCCGTGAAGGCAAGCCGGGGATCGCCCAGTCGAACTTCGACTACGCCTCGGTCCTGACCGAATCGATGCTCCTGGGCAACGTCGCCGTCCGCTCCGGCGAGGCCGTCGACTACAACCCCGAAACCGGCGAAGTCAACAACAGTTCGACCGCCGCCGGCTACCTCAAGTCCCACTTCCGCAAGGGATGGGAACTCTGATCGAGCCGATGCTGATTCCGGGCTTGTTTGACTCTCCCGGCCCTTCCCCCGAGGCCGGGCGTCACGACGGCGTCACGTCGGGAGCGTTCAGAAGATCTTGCTAAGCACGCCGCCGTCGACCAGCAGGGTCGCGCCGGTGATGTAGCTGCCGGCCTCGGTGGCGAGCAGGAGGACCGGGCCGACGAGTTCCTCGGGGCGTCCCCAGCGGTTCAATGCGGTTCGGCGGGCGAATTCGTCTTGTTTCTCCTTGCTGAGAAGGCCGAGCGGGAGGTCGGTCAGGAACGGCCCGGGGGCGATGCAGTTGACGGTGATGCCGAATTCGCCCAGGTCATTGGCGCTGGCCTGGGCCAGCCCCTTGAGGGCGTTCTTGGTGGCCGAATAGGAATTGCGGCCTCCGGCCGACGCGAACCCCATGATCGACGAGATGTGGATGATCCGCCCCCACTTCCGCTCTTTCATCGCGGGGACCAGCGCCCGGGTGAGCGCCATGCACGAGCTGAGGTTCAACTCGATGATCTTGTCCCAGACCTCGTCCGTGATCTGGTCGATGGGCTCGGGCTTGTTGTCGCCGGCGTTGTTGACCAGGACGTCGATCCGGCCGAAGGCCGCCACGGCCTTCTCGGCCAGCCGGGAGACGTCGTCGCGGTTGGTCATGTCGGCCACGACGTACTGGACCTTGCCGGCGGCGCCTGCGCCGATCTCGCGGGCGGCGGCCTTGAGGGCCTCCTCGCGGCGGCTGGAGATCACGACGTCGGCGCCGGCCTGAGCCAGCCCCCGCGCCATTGCCTTGCCGAGCCCCTGGCTCCCCCCGGTCACCAACGCCGCGCGGCCGGTCAGGTCGAATAGTGAGTCGCCCATTTGTGATTCCCTTGCTTCTCGAATCAGAGTCTTCGGCCGTACTGGGCGAGCAGGTAAAGAACCAGGATCGCGCCCAGGGTCGAGGTGATGAGGCTGCCGATCACGTTGGTTGCGGTCAGGCCGATGATCCGAAACAGGAAACCGCCGAAGATCGCACCCAGCACGCCGACGATCATGTTGTTCGTCGTTCCCAGGCTCTTCCCCTTGGTGATCTGCCCGGCGAGCCAGCCGGCGATCAGGCCGATCAGCAAAAACCAGATCAGGCTGAACAGGATACCCATCGTCGCGCTCCGTTCGGGTCGGGGGAAGAGGTCGTGTTCTGTGACGGATCGAATTCGCTGAACTCAGCTCAGGCGACGCCGCAGGCCGTTCGTGCATTATCGAGGATCGCGCGGGCCGTCGCGCGAGCCTTCTCGGCGCCCATCGCCCGGACCTTGGCGACGCGGTCGGGATTGGCGACCCACTCGGCGCGTCGCGCGCGGGGCTCGGCGAACCGTTCGACGAGCGCCTCGCCCAACCGGGTCTTGACCTCGCCGTAGCCGACCCCCCCCTCGCGATACCGTCGCTCGACTTCCGCCAGGTCGTCGGGCTTGGCGAACAGTTTGAACAGGCCGAACAGCGGACACGCATCGGGGTCCTTGGGCGCCTCGACGGGCGTGCTGTCAGTGACGAACCGCTTGACCTTCTTGCGAATCACGGCGGGCTCGTCGAAGATCTCGATCGTGTTGCTGTAGCTTTTGGACATCTTCCG